>JAYSTV010000552.1:0-13252 GCA_043719425.1 Acidimicrobiia bacterium
GAGGCGATGATGGCACTGATCCTGTCGTTCATCGCCTTCGGCTTCGACACCTACATTCGGAAGGAAGTCGCCGTGCGGCCCGCCCACGCTCGCGAGTTCCTGCCATCCGTCGTCGCGTTTCGGTTGGTTACGTCGGCCGTCGCCGTGGTCCTGGCGACGCTGGTCCTCCTTCGATTGGGCAAGCCGCGGATCGAACTCGCGCTCGTCGTGCTCTTTGGCATAAGCAAGTTTCTGATCCAGACGGGCGAACTGTTTGCCGCCTGCCTGCATGCCACAGGGGCGGTGGCCGGGATTCGGCGCATCACCCTGCCGTCAAAACTGCTGTGGGCGGCCATCGTTCTCGGCGGCTTACGAGCCGGGGTGGGGCCAATCGCCGTCCCCGCCGGTTGGGTCATTGCGGAGGGCGCGAAGACGCTGGCTCTTGGCCTCTTGGCTCGTCGCTCCCTACACCTTCGGATCCGTCCCACCCGCGGCTCCTTCGGGCCGGTCATGCGGGCCAGCGTGCCGTATTCAGCTGGGATTATCGTCGCCGGCGGCTCGATGTTCCTCGACGTGACGATCATGCGGTTTCTCGTCGGCAAGACCGAGGTTGGCTATTACGGCACGTCGCAGAACCTGGCATCGCTCGCCTTTGCGGTGGGGCCGCTCATCCCGTGGGTGCTCATGCCGTTGGCTTCGCGGGCGGCCGAACGATCCACCCGGGAGCTCTATGGTCTGGCTCGTCGAGCCTTTGAATTCGCCATCCTGTTTGGCATCCCGTCGGCGGTGCTCCTTGCCCTGAACGCCGACGTGGTGGTTGGGTTGGCCGGGTCCGAGTATCGACCGTCGATCGCCAGTTTGCGGGTCCTGTCCCTGGTTCTCACCCTCACATACTTCATCACCATGGCCAGCGTGTTCCTTCAGGCCCTCGGTCGAGCCTGGGTCGGCGTTCGGGTAGCGCTGGTTGGGGTGGTGATCGCCGCGGTGTTGAATCTCGTGCTCCAGCCGCACGGGGTGGCGTGGTTCGGTCTCGGCGGGGCGGGCGTGGTCGCTGGCTTCGCGGCGGCGGTCAACGAGGTCGTGGTGGCCGGATCGATGCTGTTCCTCCTCGGTCGACGGGCGTGGGACGATGGAACCTTCGCCACCTTGGCTCGCGTGTTGGCCGCATCGGTGCCCGTCGTCCTCATTGACCGGCTCCTCGCCGGCTGGGGCTTCAGTTGGCTACGGCTGCTTGCCGATGTGGTGGTCTACGGGTTGAATCTCGTGCTGTTGCGGGCCTTTGACGTCTCGCTTCTCGGCACGCACGTTCGCTCGTTCCGCTCGAAGGGATGAAACGCATGACGAACACGCCAACAGCTCCGATGATCGACGGCGGTGACCTGTTCGACCTCGGTCAGGGCAAGCTCTGGATCGGGTTCGTCTTCCGTTCGATTCGTCGACGGAAGAAGGCATGGATGGCCACGTTCCTGCTGGTCGGCGCGCTCGGCACCCTTGCCGCCCTGGCCTCGCCCAAGGCGTACTACGCCGGGACCACGCTGATCGCCCGTAACGACTCGGCCATCCGTCAAATCACCTTGCCGGGGCAGTCCACGGACCAGGTGGATCCGCCGGCATCGCTCGCTGAACCAACGATCAAGGCCGACAACAACCTGTACCGGATCGTCGATGACCTCAACCTCGTCGCCAATTCGCGGGCCAGCGACGGACGAATTGGCAAGGCCATTCGCTCACTGACCGAAAAGGTGTTCGGTCGTCCGGATAAGTCCGCCGAGCGCAAGGCCGTCGCCGACAACCTGCGCGTCAGCCTGAGTGTGTCCACCACCAGTTCCCAGTCGACCAAGCAGGTGCCCGACACCCAGACCGTGGGCATCGGCGTGTTGTGGGGCGACCCGGTGGTGGCCACGAAAATCGTCGAAGAGGCGACCAAGAACTACTTCGAAGATCGTCGCAAGGCCGAGGTCGGCCCGGCCGAAGACGCATTGCGGATTGTCGAGGAGACCAAGAACGAAGCCGACAAGAAGGTCGAGCAGTTGCGCTTCGACCTGAACGTTCCGCCCGACGACGCCCGCAACCTGCCGGACACGTCGCCCTTACGCTCGGCGCTGGAGATCCAGAAGGAATACGACCTGCGGTTCCAAGATGCCCGGGTGTCGCTGAAGAACTTCGAGTCGGCGTTCGCCTACCGCTACAAGATCGTGACCATGCCGGAGACGCCCAGCGCGCCGGTGTCGGGCTCGCTCATTCCGATCGTCGCCTCACTGATCGGCGCGGCCATCCTGGCCACGTTCCTGACCACGGTGCTCGACGTGCTCAAGGGTCGAATCCTCGAACCGTGGCAGGCGTCGCGGCGCCTGAGCCTGCCACTGCTTATCGACATTCCATGAACATTGGGCGGGCCCTTCGATACGTTCCTGCCGCGTCGGCTCTGCCGGCTGCGGTCTGTGGGGGCTACGTCGGATTCTTGACTGTCGCTTCGCGTCGGCACCGTCCATCGACGGCCACGGATCGTTCGGTCCGCTTCGCGATCGTGGTGCCGGCGCACAACGAGGCGTTTGGCATCACGGAAACCATCGCCAGCCTGCGGGCTATCGACTACCCACGACACGCGTTTCGGGTGGTCGTCATTGCCGACAACTGCACCGACGACACCGCCGCCGTCGCCCGGGCGGCCGCGGCCCAGGTGATCGAGCGAACCGACGACGCGCGCCGGTCCAAGGGCTTCGCCCTATCCGACGTTTTGCCCAAGATCCTCGACGATGACGGGGTCGACGCCGTCATGATCGTTGACGCTGATTCGATTGTGTCCGCCAACATTCTCGCCCTCGCCGCCGGACAAATCGCGGCCGGTGAGCATGCGCTCCAGGTCCGCTACGGCATTCGCAACGCCGAGGAGTCGTGGCGTACACAATTGCTGTCCATCGCGTTCGCCTGCTTCCACGACGTCCGTTCGGCCGGACGTGAGGAGCTCGGTCTTTCCTGCGGACTGCGCGGGAACGCGATGGTGTTCACCAGGCACGCGCTCACCGTCGCCCCGCATCGGGCGGCGTCGTTGGTCGAGGACCTTGAACACGGTCTTGACCTCGCCGATGTTGGGATCCGGGTGGCCTACGTCGGGGGCGCATCGGTTCTGGCGGAAATGCCGAATAACGCGGAGGGCGCTGGCTCACAGCGCGATCGTTGGGAGCAGGGTCGGGCGCAATTCCGCTCGCGTGCGCGTTCCACGCTGCGCAAAGGCCTGCGAACAGGTGACCGTGTCCGAGTCGATCTCGCCGCCGACGTTCTCGTGCCGCCCCTGGGCACGGTGGCGATGATGTCGGTGGGGTCGTTGGTGGTGGCCGCTCTGGCCAGCTGTCTTCGTCGTCGGGCCGACGTTTCGGTGATTCCGGCGGCCGTTGCCGTCGGTGGGCTCGGACTGCATGTGGCGGAGGGGTGGCGGGTGTCGGGCACCGGTCGGCGCGGGCTCTCGGCCTTGGGCCATGTGCCCGCATACGTGTTCTGGAAGCTGGCCCGACGAGAGGCAGCCAAGGTCAGCGTCGGCGACCCGGCCGGTCCCGGCGGCGGGGCATGGGTCCGTACGGCCCGAAATCATGAGGTGTCGAACGGTGATTTGGCCTCAGGTTCCAACGGTGAAGCCCCGATGAACTCTTCCGATGAAGAGTGTGCGTCGTGACCATCGCTGAGCCAATCGACAGTCTTCGCGCCGATGCCGACGGACCGCTTATCGATGTCGGCGCGCCGAAGGCCGCTCGCCGTCGGTCGCTGCGCCGTAACCGTTCGGCCCCGGCCGAGGCCGCCGTGCGTCACCCTCAGGAGTGGGTGCTTGAGCCGGCCGAGTTTTCCAAGCTCCCCGATCGTCCGTATCAGGAGCTGTGGTTCGAGCTGCGGTCGTGGTCGTGGAAGTCGCTGGCGCTCGTGCCGACCACTCCGGGGGCGACGGAGTTGGACATTGCGGAGAAGCTCGTGGTGGTGGGCGTGTCGAACACCAATCGACGCCTGTCGCTCATTTCGGCGGAAGGCGCAACCGTGTCGGATACGGACCGCATCGTGGCCATGATTCGAGCCGCCGAGGCTCGTGGTGACCGTGCGATTGTCGCCGTCGACGCCTTGATCGATAACCCGGCGTCGGCTCCGATCGTTCGGGCGGTGAACGGGGCGGTGTTGGTCGCCCGTCTCGGTCAGACGTTACGGGTGGACATGGAGCGGACGATCACGATGACGGGTAGGAATCGCATTGTGGGGGTCGTGACGCGGCGGGATTGATTCCGGCGATGAGGGGCGGGGCCGCGATAGCTGGGAGCTGGGCGAGACTGTTCGCTGTGACGGGCCGTGGAGTACAAACGGGCGGAGGAGCAACGCGATGAAACAACGTCGAATTCCGCTGGGCCCGCGTCGGCGGGTGTTGTTCGCCGCCCAGGTCGTGGGGCTGGCCGGTCTCGTCGCGATCACCGGAGCTGCGTCTGGAGGTTCCACGAAACGGACGACCAAGGCAACGAAGACGGCGGGGGTGAAATCGACGAAAACGGTTCCGGTAACCGCCAAGGCTGTCGCCACGCCGTCGACGAAGGCCCCGAACGTGGCCGTGTACCAAGGCGGGTTGCGCAACGGCTGGAATGACTTCGGCTGGTCGACCACTCGTGACTTCGGGGCCGACGCGGCGCGCATCGATATCGGCAACTGGCAGGGTTGGATTCTCGACCGCAACGCCTCGCCGGTTGAAGGATCGCGTGTCATCCTTCGTTACCGCACCGGCACCGACCTCGGTGAGTTCCTCCAAATTGGTCTGACCGCCGTCGGGCAGAGTGACGTTGTCACCGAGGTTCCGGTGCCGCCAACACCGGCCGGGGCTGACGGGTACCGGACCGCCAGCGTCGATGTGGCGCAGTTCTCACCGAGCCTGGGTTTCTTTCAGATCCGACTGCGGCCCACTCGTGCCCTACCGGCCGGCACCATCGTCGAGTTCGCCTCGATCGAGGTCATCGCGCCCTCGTCCGCCACGGCGCCGGCGGGGTCTGCGTCGTCGTCGGCGGCGTCGGTCAAGACTGCCGGCAAAGCGACGATCTCCATCGATTGCCAGTCACCCGCACGAAAGCCAATCGACGCGCGGATCTACGGCATTGGGTTCTCCGGGGCGAGCTATCTCAAAGCCGACACCTCCAAGCTCGGGGCCACGATTAACCGCTGGGGTGGCAATCCCACGTCTCGCTACAACTGGAAACTGGGCAACGTCTGGAACGTGGCTCTTGACTACTTCTGGCGGAACGTCACGATCGCCGATGGGTCCAACAATGCGCTCGAAACCTTCTTCGCCAAGAACGCCGCGGCGAACCGCCTGAACGCCGTCACCGTGCCCATGCTCGGCTGGGTGGCGAAGGATGACTCGTCGTACTCGTTCTCGGTCAAAGCGTTCGGCTCCCAGCAGGCCACCGATCCGGGCGACGCCGACATCGGCAACGGCCGCAGTGGCGACGGGAAAAAGCTCAGCCCGCCGGATCCGAAAACGACGAGCGTGGCGGTCGGTCCCGACGACATCCGTCAATGGGTGGCGAGTTCGCTCAAGGGCCGTACCAACATGTACTTCCTCGACAACGAGTTGGAGTTGTGGAACGACACGCATCGCGATGTCCATCCGGCGGCTACGACCTACGACGAAGTGCTCGACCTCGGGGTCCGCTACGCCGCGGCGATCAAGGCCGCAGATCCGTCGGCCGTTGTCGCCGGACCAGCGTCGTGGGGATGGCCGGCGTACTTCTATTCGGCGGCCGACGCCGAGGCCGGATTCAGCGGCGGTCCTGACCGCAAGGCGCACGGCGATGTGCCGCTGCTCGCCTGGTATTTGCAGAAAATGAAGGAGCAGGAGGCCAAGTCCGGTAAGCGCCTGCTCGACGTGTTGGACATTCACTTCTATCCGCAACAGTCCAACGTCTACGGCGGGGGCGTGGGTGGTCTCGACCCAGCCACGGCGAAGCTCCGACTTCGCTCCACCCGGGCCCTGTGGGATCCGTCGTATCGCGACGAATCCTGGATTGGGGAGCCGGTCAGTCTGCTCCCACGGATGCAGAAGTTGATTGCCGAGAATTATCCCGGCACGGGCCTGTCGATCGGGGAGTGGAGCTTCGGCGGCGAGGGCCACATGAGCGGCGGGTTGGCTACCGCTATCGCCCTTGGCCGGTTCGGGACCGAAGGTGTGACCGCGGCGTATTATTGGACGGCGCCGCCGGCCAACAGCCCCACGTTCTGGGCCTTTCGGGCGTTCCGGAACTTCGACGGCAAGGGTGCGCGGTTCCTCGACTTGTCGATTCCGGCGAAGAGTTCCAACGACGCCGTTTCGGTGTTTGCCTCGACCAACGAGGCGTCGTCGGAGTTGGTCACTGTGATCGTGAACACCGACCCGGCGAAGGCGTTCGACGCGCCGATCGTGACCCAGAATTGCAAGCCGGTTACTGCGGTGCAGACGGTCACCTTCGATGGAGCCCCCACCGGCTTCCGGGCGCCCACGTCGACCGACCCCAACCGGCTCGTCCTCCCGGCGTACTCGATCACCGTGGTGAAGGCGTCGTTACGCTGAATGGGTGGCCCGTTTTCCTCACCCTCGAGGGTCGTTCGTCGATGTCGGCAGTACCGGCATCGAGAGCGAGCGAGCGCCCGATGATGAGCCGGTGAGCGATCGTTCAAGCGTGCAGGCCGAAACGCCGATACACGAGGCCATGACGATGATTGACGTCGCCGAACCTTCTGAGCGACACGAACCCGTCAACGGTGAGGGATTGGTCTTCGACGAGACCATGGCCGGCCTGACCCTCGACGATGTGTCGGTGGTCTCGGTCGGTGACCGCCCCGTGCTCGTTCCACTCAGCCCGGCTCTGGCTACGAAGACTGGATTTACCGTGATAACCGTCGCCGATGACGTTTTGTTGGGACTTGGCGTTGCCCCGCGACTCACCACGCCGCCTGCACCGGAGCCGACAACGCTTTCCCCTGTCTCCTGGGTGCCTGAGGCGGCCGCCGGCGCAAATGGGCTCACGCTCGACCTGGATCCGGGCGTCCCCGTGAGCCGGGTGGCCGACCATGCGGTGGAAACGGCCCGTCCGATCAAGGCGATGGCGGCGTCGCACCTCGACTGGGAACCGGAGAAGTTGGGATGGCCGCATATCGACCGACGGGTCGACGCCGACGGGGTTCCGATTCCCGGACTCGCTGATGCCGTGCCTCGGTCTTTGGCCGCTGGTCGGCCGGTCAACGGGGCCGAGGCGGCTGATCTGGTGGTTTCCGGAGGCGCACCGGCAAACAGCGTAATCATCGATCTGCAGGGTGTCGGTGCGGCTTCGGTCGCTCAGGTCACGCTGCAGATTCGCAGTGGATCGTTCGTCGTCGTGTCTGGCGAGCGGGGTAGCGGCAAGAGCTCCTTGCTTCGTCTCCTGGCAAGCTACGACGAGCCCACGGTTGGGCGCGGCGTGGTCGATGCCGAGGATCTTTCGTCGGTCGCCGAGGAGGACCGAGCGGCGCGCGAGGCGCTGGGCGCCGGATTCATTCCGACGGTGGCGTTTTTCGTGCCTGACCTCACGGCCGCGGAGAACGTGGAACTGCCCCTGCTGGTCGAGGGTGTCCGACCGTCGATGGCACGGGGCGCCGCCGAAGAGGCGCTTCGCCGCGTTGGGCTGGGTGCGGCTATCGGCGTGGCGGCATCGGTGTTATCGAACGCCGAGTTGCGTCTGGCCAGCGTGGCCCGGGCGTTCGTGACCAGCCCCGAGATTGTGTTTGCCGACGAACCCTTCGCCGGGCTGTCGGACGACGATGCCGCCACCGTCCTCGACCTGTTGACCGACCTGGTCAACGACGGAGGGACCGTGGTGATGGCCTGTACCGATCCGCGTGTCCGCCTGGCCGGCGTGCGTCAACTCGTGTTGTCGGGCGGCGCCGTGGTCGCCGACGACATCGTCTCCGCCACCAGCTAACGCCTCCTACGGCTCGGCTGGAGCAGGCGGTGGGACGGCCAGCGTGACGCCGCGCTGGCGGGCGGCTTCTCCGGGCAGCACTTCTTGCAGCACGGAGAGCAGCGCTCGGGCCGGTGCGGGCAACATGCCGCGGCGGCGCTGCACCACGCCGACTTGGCGGGCCGGCATGCGTCGCACCGGTATGGCCTTCCACGGTCCGGTGAGATGTGGTGGCACCGCGGTCGATGGAACGATGGCCACGCCCACGCCGTCGAAGGCGAGTGAGGTGATGAGGCGCACACCGTCGATCTCGGCCAAAGGGGTGAGGGTGATGCCGATGGCCTCGGCGGCAATGTCCAGCTCAGTCCGGTAAGCAGTGCCGCGTGGGGCCAGTATGACCGGCACTTTGTCGAGCTCGGCGGCGTCGAGTTCGTCACGGTCCCACCACTCGGTTCCTTCGGGAATCACCGCCAGGATCTCTTCGCCGAAGAGCGGCGTGACCGACATGTCGGGGTCGTTTAGGGGAAGGTTGACGATGGCCAGCGACAACGATCCGGCGAGGAGCTGGGGGGCGAGCGAGGTGGTCGAGGCGTCGACGACCACGATGTGCACGCCGGGGTGACGGATGCGCATGCGCTGGTGCAGCGACGGCACGAGCCACCGGGCCACCGTGCCGATGACCCCGACGCGAACTTCGCCGACCACTTCGTCACGCAGCGCATTCACGTCGGCCACGAGCGCTTCGAGCTCACTGTTGATGCGCCGAGCTCGGCTGACGACAACCTCGCCCTCTTCGGTGAGACGTCCGGCCGACCGGTCGATGAGGGTCACGCCGAGCTGACGTTCGAGTCGGGCGATGTGGGCCGACACGTTGGACTGCACGGTGTGGAGTCGCTCGGCGGCGGCGGAGAACGTGCCGCAGTCGGCGACCGCGGTCAGGGCAGCAAGTTGGCGGAGATCCATCGATCGGTGTCTTTCGTCCTGCTCACCGGACGAGTCCGTCAGTGTGAGCGCTCCATGATCGCTCACAGCGATACCTCCTGTCACTTCCATCGCTCGCGAGAGAGGTCGCCCGGAACGATGAGGGCAATCCACCTCGGAACGCCCGTCGGAGGTGACCGTCAGACCCCTCCGCTGTCGGGGTACGGTGCTTCCCCGTGCACCCGTTCCGTTTTGGCATTCAACTCCGCAACGCCGAGTCCGGGGCGGCGTGGCGCGCGGCCGCCCGCCAAGCCGAAGATCTCGGCTACTCGACCTTGTTCCTGCCCGACCACTTCGGCGAGGGATGGGGTCCCACCGTGCCGTTGACCGTTGCGCTCGAGGCGACCACCACGCTCAAAGTTGGCGCTCTGGTCTACGACAACGACTATCGCCATCCGCTCGTGCTCGCTCGCGATGTGGCCGCCATGGATATGTTCTCCGAAGGGCGCGTCGAGTTCGGGCTTGGCGCCGGCTGGATGACGACCGACTACGAGCAGTCGGGTATCGCGCTCGACCGGCCCGGTGTGCGGATCGACCGAATGATCGAGGCGATCGAGTGCATCAACCGGCTGTGGACGCAGGACAAAGCGTCGTTCGCCGGGACCCACTACACGCTCACCGACGCCGCGTGTTTCCCCCGGCCCCACACGCCCGGTGGACCACCGCTGGCCATTGGCGGTGGCGGCCGCAAGGTGCTTACCGCTGCAGCCAAGTACGCCTCGATCATCGGCGTGAACCCCGAACTCACCAGCGGGGTCGCCGGTGTGGAGGCGGCGAAGACGGCGGTGGCGACCAAGTACCTCGAACGGATCGAGTGGATTCGCCAGGCCGCCGGTGAGCGGTTTGCGTCGATCGAGTTACAGGTCCTCGGCCAGATCGAGCAGGTCGTGCCCAATCGCCACGAGGTCGCCGCCGCCCTTGCTCCGGCGTTCGGCATCACGCCCGACGAAGCGCTGGAGATGCCGATCGTGCTCGTGGGAACCGTCGACGAAATCTGTGCCGACCTCATCGAGCGCCGCGAGCGCTACGGGTTCTCGTACATCGTCGTCCACGACATGACCGCGTTTGCGCCGATCGTGGCCCGCCTCGCCGGGACCTGAGCTATGTCGCATCCAGGCGCCGCTTCCGGCGGAGAGCGAGTCGGCGTCTACGGCGGAACCTTCGACCCGATTCACGTCGCCCATCTGGCGGTGGCCGCCCAGGCGATGCATCAGCTACAGCTTGACCGGGTGATGTTCGTCGTGGCCAACGTGCCGTGGCAGAAGGCGCAGCAGCGTCACGTGAGCGACGCCGACGCCCGTCTCGCTATGGTCAACGCCGCCATCGACGGCCATCTCGGGTTCGAGTCCAGCCGAATCGAGATCGACCGGGGAGGGCCGAGCTATACCGCCGACACCCTGTCTGACCTGGCCGCGCCGGGACGAGAATTGTTCCTGATCATCGGGTCCGACCTTGTCGACGAATTGATCACGTGGAACCGGTGGGAAGAGATTCCACCCCGCTGCACCTTGGCCGTGTGTCATCGGCCGGGGGAGGAGGAGCGTGGCGAGTTGGCGCCTGGGTGGCAGAGCGTGACCGTCCGATCGCCAGCGCTCGAGATCTCCTCGACGGAGTTGCGGGCCATGGCCCGAGAGGGTCGCCCGCTCGACTTCCTTGTCCCCGCGCCCGTGCTCGACGTGATCGAGTCGCGGTCGTTGTACCGGTCGTAGCGGGCGTCACACCTCACGCCGTCGGCCGCCGGGCAGTTCGTCGGTCAGACTAGAGGCACGGCGATTGCCGTCAACTGCCTCGAGAGGGCCCGGACGCTGTCTTCTGATCTGATTACCCACCACGCCGACACGACCGAGGAGATTTGGTCGCTGGCGATCGTCGCCGCCCGAGCGGTCGATGACAAAAAGGCGATGGACGTCGTCCTCCTCGACGTTGGCGACACGATTGGGATCACCGACGTGTTCCTCATCGCGTCGGCGCCCAACACTCGGCTCGTGTCGTTTCTGGCTGAGGAAGTTGAGCGGGCGGTCAAGGCGGCCGGCGGCGGAGGCCCGATCGCGTCGGAGGGCCTCGAGGATTCCAACTGGGTGCTACTCGACTTCGGCGGTTTCATCGTCCACCTGTTCCTCGACGACACCCGTCGCTTTTACGACCTCGAACGCCTCTGGGCCGACGCTCCCAAGATCGACTGGGAAATCCCCCGGCCGTAAGTCCGCCCGGCCATCTGCGGTGGCGCGAGCGGCGGAGGTTCAGGCGTGGTTCAACCGATTTCGTGGGCGTTGAGGGACTCGAACCCCCGACATCTACCATGTCATGGTAGCGCTCTACCAACTGAGCTAAACGCCCCTTGCGGGAGCCTCGAATGTAGCAGGCGCCACGCCGTTTGTGACCCTAGAGGTGGCGACCGACGAGCTCGAGGTCGGAGTCGACCATCATGTTCACGAGCTCATCGAACGTGGTCGCCGGCTCCCAGCCGAGGACTTTCTTGGCTTTGGCCGGGTCGCCGATGAGCAGGTCCACTTCGGCCGGACGGAAGAAGCGCTCGTCGATGACGACGTGGTTCTCCCAGTCGAGGCCAACCCGGGAGAAGGCCAGTTCGCAGAATTCGCGCACCGTATGGGTCTCGCCCATGGCGATGACGAAATCGTCGGGAACGTCCTGCTGCACCATGAGATGCATGGCTTTCACGTAGTCGCCAGCGAAGCCCCAGTCGCGTCGGGCTTCGAGGTTGCCGAGGGGCAGTTTGTCCTGCAGGCCGAGCTTGATACGGGCCACGTTGTACGAGACTTTGCGGGGCAGGAACTCGAGACCGCGGCGGGGGCTTTCGTGGTTGAACAAGATGCCCGACGAGGCGTGCATGTCGTAGCTCTCTCGGTAGTTGACGGTGATCCAGTGGCCGTAGACCTTGGCCACGCCGTAGGGGCTGCGGGGATAAAACGGCGTCTCTTCGTCCTGCGGGACAGCCTGAACTTTCCCGAACATCTCCGACGACGATGCTTGGTAGAAACGGATGCCCGGGTCAACAATGCGAATGGCGTCGAGCACGCGGGTTACACCGAGGGCTGTTGTGTCACCGGTGAACACCGACTGCAGCCAGCTGGCCTGCACGAAGCTCTGGGCCGCCAGGTTGTACACCTCGTGGGGCCGACATTCGCTAATCACCTGGACCATCGAAGCAGCGTCAAGGAGATCACCGCTGATGAGGGTGAGTCGGTCCTGGATGTGGGAGATTCGCTCAAAGGTGACCGTCGACGAGCGACGAACCATGCCGATGACCTCGTAGCCCAAGTCGAGCAGATGCTCAGCGAGATAGGAACCGTCCTGACCGGTGATTCCGGTGATAAGTGCGCGCTTCGTAGCCATGATGTTCATCATCGGCGATTTGCCGACCGGACTTCAGCCAACCCAGTTGGCAGGATTCGGCTGGTGACGGCTCGTAGGCTCGCTGCCTATGACGATGGTTTCCCCCTTCGGTGCCTTCGGCGATCGTCTCGCCGCGCTCCGGGTGGAGCGAGGCTGGACGCAGCAGGAACTGGCCGACCGTTTGGCCATGAGCCGTACCGCGCTGTCGCACCTCGAGGCTGGCATGCGGGTGGCGTCGGAACGAACGGTCGTGATTCTGGCCGGCATCTTCGGAATCGATCCGTTGACGTTGGTCGACGGCACCACCTATCCGATGGCCAAGGCGGAGCGGCTCCCGGTGATCGCCGCGTTGCACACCGAAGTGGACCTGGCGTTGGTACTGGCCGCCGCCGAGATCACGGTGGCCGAACGTTCCGGCCACGACGAGCTGCTGGCCGAGCGCTGTGCGTATTGGGTCGACCACTTGGCGGTCTTGCACCGTCGGTGGCCTGACCGCGTCGATCGGGACCGGTTGGCCGAACGGGTTGAGCACCTTCGGGCCATCGGGGTCCGCCCCCGGTATTAGGAGGTTTTGGTAGCGGGGAACCTTGGTGCTGCGTTGGTGAAGATCACGTTCTCCTGGTACTGACCCATGCCGAGCTCGTCGATGTATCGGTCGAGCACCGTGATCGGGTAACTGGTGAACCGACCGCGGCGCACGACCCAATACGTGTCCCAGTACGTGGCGACCACCTCGCAGAATCGTTCGAGGGTCATGCCGGCGCGCAGAATTGCGTAGGGCCAGATCTCGGTCACGGTCGGCAGACCGTCACGCAACAATTGCGACGCGCCGGCGAACGCAAATCCCTCGTAGCCTTGAACGTCGACCCACATCAACGTCGGATCGCCCAGCGAGGCGGACACGATCTCCGGTTCGCGCAGCGCGTCGTCGAGCGGTAGGGACTTCACGGAGATCGTGGAACGCTGGCGCTCGTTGTCCAGGTCAACCGTGCCGATTGGCGTCGCCG
>JAYSTV010000553.1:0-2272 GCA_043719425.1 Acidimicrobiia bacterium
GTTGTTGGTGATCGACGATCTGCACTGGGCCGACAAGCCGACGCTGCTCCTCCTCAAACACCTGATCGCCAACCCCGTGGCCGGGCTGATGGTGCTGTGCACGTACCGGGACACCGACGTGGACCGATCGCATCCCCTGTCGTCGATGCTGGCCGACTTCCGCCGTATGCCCGCCGTGACCCGCATCGCCGTGAGCGGCCTTGGCGACGACGGTGTGCGTGACCTGCTCGTGCGCATGGGCGGCCACGACCTCGACGCGGCCGGCCTGGAGTTCGCCGCGCTCGTGCGCCGGGAGACGTCGGGCAACCCGTTCTTCGTCGGCGAAGTGTTGCGCCACCTCGCGGAGACCGGTGCACTTGTCGAGCGGGGTGGCCGGTGGACCAGCGACGTGCGTCCTGAGGAAGCGGGGATTCCCGAAGGCATCCGTGAGGTGGTCGGCCGACGGCTGAGCCGGCTCGGCGACTCGGTGGAGCAAGTCCTACGCGCCGCCGCGGTGATCGGCTACGAGTTCGACGTCGACTTGCTCGCCGATGTCGTCGGACGAAACGCTGATGACGTGCTCGACGCCCTCGACACGGCTCGTGCTGCGAGTCTGGTTATCGAAGTCGGCGTCGACCGGCACCGCTTCGCCCACGCGCTGGTGCGCGAAACGCTCCACGGTGAGCTGTCGGCGAGCCGTCGCGCCCGTCAGCACCGTCGCGTGGCCGAGGCGTTGGAGGCGCGCCACGCCGGAGACCTCGACACCGTGGTCGCCGATCTCGCCACCCACTGGGCCGAAGCATCGGCCGGCGGTGACCCGGGCCGGGCCATCGAGCTCGCCATCCGTGCGGGCTCGCAGGCCAACGAGCGCGGCGCATGGGAGAACGCCATCCGCTGGTACCAGAGCGCGCTCGAACTGATGGAAGATGAGCGCGCATACGGAATCGAACGGCGGCACACCCTCGTCGCGTTGGCCGGAGCGCAAGCCGACTCCGGCGCGATCGCCAACGCCCGACGCACCGTCGTCGAAGCAGCCCGCCTCGCCCTCAACGCCGGTGACATCGACACCGCATGCGCCGCCCTCATGGTGCCGACCCGAGCGAGTTTCGCGGCCTTTGACCCTCCCGACCCGGAGAAGGTGGCGCTGCTCAAGGAGGCGTTGGCGACGCCCTCGCTCCCCAAGTCGAGACGGGCTGACCTGTTGTCGGAGTTGGCCACTGAGTTGATCTTCGAACACGACATCCCCGGTCGTCGAGCAGCGCTTGCGGAGTTCTGGGAGGCTCTGCCGTGGTTGGAGGCCGAGGACTGCGCTCGTCTTCTGCAGAACTTCGGGGCGCTCGGCCTCGCCGCGTCTCGGCGGCATCTCGACTTCATTTGCGAGCAATTGGACCGGGCGTTGGAGGTTGCGAGGCCGGACCAAGCCCGGCTCCTGCACATGAGCCAGGCCGTTCGGCACATCGAACGGGGCGACCGCGATCGGTCCGACGAAGCGCTCCGTTCGGCTCAGCGGCTGATGACGCGAGCACCAAGTCGGGCGCAGTGGTTGCCGTCCATGGCCTCGAGCATCTTTCGTGTCCTTGACGGCAACCTCGGCGCGGCGGCCGAGGCCGAACGGGAGACGTTGCGCCTCTTGGAGTTCTGGGCCGTTCCGGAAGCTCCGAACTACCGGACAACCGTGGCGGTCATGATCGGTCGCGAACGGCGATCGCTCGGCTCGTTGCTCCGCCCCGCCGAGGTGATGGAAGGCATGGGACCGTCCTCGGGTACGACTCGCGCCCTCGCCGCGTTCATCCGGTTTTCGGCTGGAGACCGAGAGTCGCCTCCGGCCGCTCTGGACCTCGTTCGAGTTGAGGAGTTCGGCGACGACGCCGGCAATGCCGTGGTCGTTTCCCTCTGGAGCGAGATCGCCGCCGTCCTCGGAACCGACGAGCAACGGCGCTCGTTCCTTCCGCTTCTCGAGCATCAAACCGGAGTTCATCTGATGGCGGGTGGGATCTCCTTCGGTGCCGCTGACCGCCTCCGCGCGCTGCTGCTCGACCGCCTCGGTGAGCACGAGCAGGCCGACGCGCTGTTCGCCGACGCAGTGCGTCAACACGAGGGCCTTCGCTCACCCACGTGGGTTGCCCGCACCCAGCTCGACTGGGCCGAGTCGCTGCTGCGTCGCGAATCGCCCGACGTCGCCCGCACCCATCTCGACGCGGCCGCTTCCGCGCTGGGCGACCTTGACCTGCCCGACAATCAACTCCGCCTCGCCGAACTCCGCACCCGCGTGGCCGGGAAGTAGTCCGTTGCG
>JAYSTV010000554.1:0-2263 GCA_043719425.1 Acidimicrobiia bacterium
GTACGAGCGTCGATCTTCTTCACCTGGGCGGGATCGATGAAATCCTTGAGCGCCTTGTAGGACGGCAACGCGAGTTTTGCATCGAGGAGACGCTGGAAGGAGTACACCACGTCGTCAGCGGTGACCGCCTTGCCATTTTGGAACTTGATGCCCTTTTTCAGGGTGATCACATAGTCGGTCGTGCTTTTGCCGACGACGGACTCCGCAAGCCCGTACTTGTTCGACGGTTTGAAGTTCTCGTCGAAGGCCAGAAGCGTCTCGAAGCCGGCCATGAGGCGGGCCTGGTCGGCCTTGGCCACGATGGTCTGCCCATCGAGAATGTCATTGGTGGAGCCGACGACGCCGACGCGGAGCGTGCCTCCTCGCTTGGGCTTGTTGGCCGTGGCTGCGCTGGCGGTGAGCGGAAGGCCTCCGATAAGGCCGGTGGTGATGGCAAATGCGCCAACACCTTTGAACAAGTCACGACGGGAGATGCCTCCCGACGGTGACGCCGGATCGTGTGAAGACGGATCGTTGATGTCCATGGGTTGGTCCCTCTTGTGGGTGAAGACCTGCGGTGGAGTCGGCGTCACACGCCCGGATCGAGACCCGGGAATGCTCGGCTCATCGGGGACTCTATGTCAGGACCGCTTCACGAGGTCGAGCTTGGTCCGCACGTCGGCCGCCGTCATGACCTTCACATTCATCGCCGTCATGATCTCGACGGCCCTTGCCACCAGTTCGGCGTTGGTGGCCAGGTGCCCGGCCCCGAGGTACAAGTTGTCTTCCAGCCCGACCCGAACATTGCCGCCCGCCAGTACCGCCATGGCGACAAATGGGATCTGCATGCGGCCGATGGAGAACGCCGAAAAGATCGTCTTCGGTGGAAGCAAATTCACCAGCGACATGAACGTATTCGGATCGTCGGGAGCGCCGTAGGAAATGCCCATGCACAGCTGCACCATGAGGGGATCGCCGAGAAGTCCGTCGGCGATGAGTTCTTTCACCTGGACCAGATGGCCGGTGTCGAACACTTCCAGTTCGGGACGAACACCGAGTTCCTGTACTCGCTTGGCCATGGCCCGCAACACTGCCGGTGAGTTCACCATGATGTAGTCACCACCAGATGCGAAGTTCATGGTTCCGCAGTCGAGCGTGCAAATTTCGGGGAGTAGCGCCTCCACGTGAGCCAGGCGTTCCGCCGCCCCGGCCATGTCGGTACCATCAGCGGCGAGGGGAAGCGGATGCTCCGCGCCACCTAGCACCATGTCACCACCCATGCCCGCGGTGAGGTTGATCACCACGTCGACGTCCGACGTCCGAATCCGCTCGACAACCTCACGATAGAGGTCGACATTGCGAGAGCCAATGCCGGTCTGCGGATCCCGCACGTGGATGTGAACGACAGCCGCCCCTGCCTCCGCGGCCGCGATCGCCGACTCGGCGATTTCTTGTGGGCTTACCGGAACGTGCGGACTCTTGCGCGTGGTCTCCCCTGATCCGGTGACTGCGCACGTCACAAACGCTTCCCAGTTCACGCCGACTCCCCTTGTCCAACGCCACCGGATGCGACGTGCGGCGAGTGTACGTGCGTGGTCGGCGTGACACCGAGGCGGACGCGCCAGCTGAACGAGATCGCCCTCGGACAGGAAGCCTTGCGATACGCCGCCAGGACCGCTGCATCGAACGCGTCGACCCCGATGTCGGTGTCGGACAGGCCGCGTCGGCGTAACGCTTGATAACTGCCCTGGCTTCGGAGCAGGGCAATGAACCGAGTTGCGTCATCGTCGGCGGCCGCTTCGACGGGAGCGTCGAACACCACCTCCCGTCGGCCACGAGTGCATCGTCGCCCAAACCAGCGGCAAGACGCGCCTCGAACACCCGGATTCGACGGTGCACAACCGTCCACGCCTGGTCCGCTCGCGCCACGCCGCTCACCGGCGGCCAGTCGGCATCAACGGTGGCGAATACGCCGCCGGGCCGCACCAGGCGGGCCACTTCGGAGAGGGTGGCGACCGGCTCCATCCAATGCATGGCCTGCACGGCCACGACGATGTCGGCGCATCGGTCCGGGAGTCCAGTCGCATCGCTTACCGCAGAGCGATACGAGACATTGGCCACCGGTCGTTGCTCGGCACGATTGCGCATGTCGGTGTTCGGCTCCACGCCGACGACGGTCCGAGCCCATGTCGCCGCCCATCGGGTCGAGAGCCCTGTTCCGCTCCCGAGGTCGACCACATCTGGAGTTGCTACGTTCGCATAGGAACACAGCACCGCACCGAGC
>JAYSTV010000555.1:0-5464 GCA_043719425.1 Acidimicrobiia bacterium
TACCGACGGTTCGGGGCCAGCCGTGCGCCGCTGTCGGAGCATTATTACCTCAGTCTGCTCGGGACTCACCCTGACCACCGGGGGCGCGGAGTGGGTCAACGCCTGCTGGCGGCGGACGTGGCGCGCTGGGACGCGGAACGGATGCCGACGTATCTGGAGTCATCGAACGCGGGCAACAACTACCGCTACGAGCGGATGGGTTATCGCCCGATCGGCGGTTTCTCGGCGGTGCGCGACGACACGCGAATCGCGGCGATGTGGCGTGAAGTCGGAGGTTGACAGCCGTCTATGCCTGGTCTGCTCACCGAATTCGCCATCGGTTTGTCTTGACGCCAACCAACATCGGCAACCTGATCAACTCCTAAACGACCCTCGTAGGAGGGATGGCTCAAACCGAGCGGAAATACTTATGGCCGTCAGTGCGTACTAACTCTGCGGGCGATGGCGTCTGCGAATCCTTCGGGGTTGTCGAAGTTCATCTGGTGCTCGGCGTCGGGCACGACAACCCAGTCGCCGCCGCGTTGCATCAGTTCGGTCTGCAGCGCGAGGTCTTCCTCGTCGAGCTCGCCACGACCGCCAACGACAAATGCCCTTGGGATACCGAGGGAAAGGAACCTTTCTCTCAGCGAGGGTTGCGTCGAACCTGCATTGAGCGACTGCGACATCCGATACACGGCCCAAGGCGCTGCTGCTTGGGCCATGCCCAGGTGGATGGCAAGAACACCGGATTCCTTTTTCGCGTCTTCTAGCCGCGACGCGATGAAGTTGGGAAACCAGTCTTGGACGTATTCCTCTTCGGAGAGGCCCTTGGCGAACGAAGCGAAGCCTTGCGGGCCTTCGCTGAGATTGCCCTCGGCGAGAACGAGGTCGCAGACGAGGTCCGGGCGCTCGGAGGCCACCATCACCACCACCGCGCCGCCCATGCTGTGGCCGACCAACTGACATCCGTCGATACCGAGATGATCGAGAAGGTCCGTGACGATCTGGGCATGACGCTCGAGCGAGTACTCCGCCTCCTTCGGACGGTCGCTCATCCCGTAGCCAAGCAGATCGACGAGCAGCCGACGACGACCGGCGAGGCCGCTCCCGGCTGCGGTCATAGCCATACCGGCTATCGACGAGTCGAGCGCTCCGTGAATAAACACACACGCAGGAAGCACGCCGGGGAGGTCGACATAGCGCACGAAAGCCTGTTCTCGGCTGGCGAAGAAAGAGCGCACTAGTGAACTGTACTACCCGCACGCAGAACCTCGCGGGCGTTCAGGAGTGTGATCAGCAACCTGATCAACTCTTAATAGCACCGCTCCCGCTCCGGGAATCTTGCGGTGAGGGTCAGCTCGGGCAATCGGCTTCTGTGGATCGGTCCAGCCAACTGTGCCGAGCAGGGGGATGCGGCGCTGCCGTTCCCGCACTCGACGCGCTAAAAGCGCACGTCCGATAGATCGCGTCCGAGTCGCAGCTTTCCGCCGGTGATATACGCAGCCGGGCTCATCGCAACGTGCTTCGCAGCAGCACGTGCGTCTCGCTCACGCCGTTCGAGCGGCGATGATCGCAGGATGGCAACCGCTCCAGCCATTTCAGTGACCAGATCGATAGCCCAGAGAGCTGACTGGCTCGCGAATGTGCACGCGAGTCGGAAGTCGACCCGGCTCGCTTCTAGGTCGATGCCAGCCTCGATCCCTTCCAGGAGAGTGCTCATTGTGTGGCAAAGATACGCCCGGCCCCTGTCTGTCAGGGTGGGGTGAGACACCTGGTGTAGCGGTTCTTCACTCTTCCAGGGCAAGAACGGATTGTGACCCCGATGACTTTGACATCTGCGGATCTTGTTGAGCGCGCCCACACTGGCGGGATGGATGAGACTGACCCATCAGCTCGACCGCGACGGCGGACCTTCACCGCGGCGGACAAGCACGCCTATTTGGACGCGTACGACGCCTTGCCCAAGGGCGGCCCGGAGCGGGGCGCGTTCTTGCGCCGCGAGGGGCTGTATTCGTCGCACCTTTCGGAATGGCGCAAGCAACGCGACACCGGCGCCCTGTCGGGTTTGGCGCCGAAGGAGAGGACGGGCAAGCGGGCCGCGGGCGAGGTGGAGCTGGACCGGTCCCGTCGGCGGGTCGCCCGGCTCGAGAACGAGCTGGAGCGCACGAAGCTGGCGTTGGAAATCATGGGAAAAGCACACGCGCTCTTGGGGCTCATCTCCGAGAGCGCGGACACCGAAAAGAGGTCGAAGCCGTGATCGATGACCACTTCGACGACCTCGCCAGCGTGACATGCACCCGCCGTGCCGCTGGGCTGATGGGACGGCCACGAGCGACGCACTACCGGCACCGCCAAGGCCCGGTTCTCGGGCCGCGAGCACCACGGCCGGCACCCGCGAATTCGTTGTCGGAGGCGGAACGCCAGCAGGTGTTGACGGTGTTGCGGTCGCCCGAGTTCTGCGATCTTGCACCCGCCCAGGTGTGGGCCCGCCTGCTTGATGACGGCATCTGGTTGTGTTCGATCTCGACGATGTACCGGCTCCTTGCTGTCGCTGGTGAGAGTCGTGAACGCCGCCGGCAACGCACCCACCCGGCGAAGAAGAAACCAGAGCTGATGGCCACCGCCGCGAACCAGGTTTGGAGTTGGGACATCACGAAACTCCGCGGCCCGCAGCGAGGCGTCTACTACGAGTTGTTCGTGATCATCGACATCTACTCCCGCTACGTGATCGCCTGGTGCGTCGCTGCAGCCGAGACCGGCGAACTCGCCAAAGAGTTCATCGACACCGCGATCACCAGCCAAGGTGTCAGACGTGATCAGCTCACCTTGCATGCCGACCGGGGCACCTCGATGACCTCCAAACCCGTCGCTCAACTCCTCGTCGATCTCGGTGTCGCCCGTTCCCACTCACGGCCTCACGTGTCGAACGACAACCCCTACAGCGAGGCCGGGTTCAAGACCCTCAAGTACTGTCCGGCGTTCCCCGGCACCTTCGGGTCGATCCAACACGCCCGCACATTCTGCGAGACGTTCTTCTCGTACTACAACCACGAACACCGCCATTCCGGAATCGGGCTACACACCCCGGCCAGCGTGCACTACGGCACCGCCACCGAGATCCGCGCCCAACGCGCCAACACTCTCGACGCCGCCTACGCCGCGAACCCCGACCGATTCCGCGGCCGACGACCTGCCCCACCCAAGCTCCCCACCGTTGCCTGGATCAACGACCCCTCACGAGAAGCCAACATCCAAAACAAATAGCCCGCTCGTGTCTCAAACCCCTTGACAGGTTCCGCCACTCCCGAGTCGACCCCAGTGACCGTGGGTCTCTGCGTCGAGTCCAGCAGCGGCACAACGCAATCGGCTGCACCGGTATCCAACCGGAACCTGACCGGGGCATCTCCGACCAGACCGTCGACCCACACGTCGATTGCCTCCGAGTCGACGGGTCGTTGGCCAGCACGAGTCTCACAGTTGCCATGAGTGAGTATCGCTCAGTTGGCTATGTCGAGATGAGCCCGAATGTTGGGCATGCGCCGAATGCACGTCGCCACCGAAGTGTGTTGGTTCGATGCGGGATGTGCGCATCGAAGTGTCACACTTCGGCAGTCGCACGCGATCTTTCGGTGAGACGCGCTTGCTCTAGGCCCTACGCTGGGCGCGCCGTCGTATCGCGGCAGAAGGAGTCCCTGACGACGTGAAGATCGAGATGCGCACGACTCTTCCCGAAGTCGAGCATGACGCACTCGAGGCGTGGGTGTACGAACATGGCAGCGAGTTCGACACTGTCGCCGTCTACCGAGCCGGGATCACCATGTATTGCGTCGGCATGGCGCCGACAACGGTCGTACATCGTCCCGGCCACATCACCGATGCCATGGCCGAGGCGCTCGCGTCGATCCGTGCTGGGCTCGGCCGTTAGCTCGTCCCGCCAACGCGATACCGCTCTAATCACCCGAACGGGTGATTAGAGGCTACGATTCCTTTCATGCGGATTCGGCTGATGGCCACGACCCTCCCGCTAGGTACGTTCGGTCCGGACCGTGCGCCGGACGCACCGCCTCTCAATGGTCAACCGTCCGATACCCGAACTTCTGTCGCCGCGTCGCCGTCCGAGCGGACGAGGAACTGAGCGATCTTCGCCGTCACGAGAGCAAACGTCGAGATACCCACGATCATCGTGAACCCGCCGATGATTCGCCCGGCCGTCGTCACCGGATAGATGTCGCCGTAGCCGACCGTTGTGATGGTTGACAACGACCGCCACAGCGCGTCGAAGAACGAATGAATCCGACCGTTAACGCCAACATCCTCGGCGACGGTGAAGGCGGCAGCAGACGTAGCCATGTCAGCGCGACCGACTCACCACCACCATTCGGGCTGCGCCGAACAGGCATCGCAACCGAAGTGTGTAGGTTCGATTCAGGGTGTGTGCATCGAAGTTACGCACTTCCTGCGATCGGGCTGATCTCACCGAGAACGAATCCGAGTGCAGCGTCTGGTGACTGGAGCCCCGAATGGGGGCCGGAGTCGTCAAGCGCTGCGGCATTGCCGCGACGCTGCGCCAGACAGAGCCTTTCGGCCCTGGTTCGACAGGGGGTGGTGCCTCACGATTTGAGGCGTGAGGCAACTATCAAACTCCACAGATGAACAGCATTATGTCGTGAACTACGACGACCTCGAAGTGGAGGTGTGCTGGCGTCTTATCACCCGCGTCGCCGTGGGTCGTGTCGGGTTCGTCTACGACGGCGAGCCGATGGTCCTGCCCGTGAACTGCGTGGCGATCGACGGCAACATCGCCTTCCGCACAGCCGGCGATTCGATGCTGCACAACCTCGGCGACGGCGTCCGCGTTGCGTTCGAGGCCGACCACGTCGACCCGGTCGCCGAATCGGGCTGGAGCGTCTTGGTCCGCGGCAACCTGTGGGAGGTCGTCGGCGAGGATGCGCGCGACAGGTTGGCAGCGCTTCCGACCCATCCGTGGGCACCGGGGCCGATCGACCGATGGATGTTGATCGTGCCGACCGTGGTCAGCGGACGTTCGATCACCCGACACACCTGATGTGCGTCTGACTGCACGTTGAGGCAGCCCTCCGCGAACGGCTGCGACATCGAGACGATGTCCGCGGCGTTCGACAACGCGATGCCGAGCCAGTCGGTCTACGCCGGCCAGTCTGTCTGGAACTACACGCTCTATGACCCAGAGGACCCCAACATCGAGCAATCCCCCACCGACGTCGACCAGATCGTGCTCAGCGGTGGATCGATGACCCTCGGCCAACTGTTCGATGCCGGCGTGCGCGGCCAATGCTTCTGGGCTGCATGCCGGGTCGTCGACCTCGCCGCTGCCGGTAGCGAGCTGCTGGGCGTCAACGCAGCACAGACCGACTTCGGCAACGGGGGCGGCCGGTGCAGCTCGATCGAGGGCAGCGAGACCGACATGGCCAACCAGTGGTTGCAGTCGTTCTGGTCGGCCGATGAA
>JAYSTV010000556.1:0-2257 GCA_043719425.1 Acidimicrobiia bacterium
CTTCGGTCCGAGTCTCCGGTGCACCTCGTGGAGGGTGACGGATTCTGCTACCCGTTCTACGCTATTACCAAGCACGCTGATGTTCTAGAAATCGAAACCCACCACGACATCTTCTTGAACGAACCACGACCGGTACTCGGGGAAACGGCGGCCGACGATCGACGTCGTGATCAGGGTGACATGCTCCGCACGCTCATCCATATGGACGAGCCCGACCACAAGGCGTATCGGGCCATCACGGCGGCGTGGTTTCAGCCGTCGAGCCTGCGCAAGCTCGAGGCCCGTATGGCCGAGCTGGCCAAGCGCTACGTGGACCAGATGGCATCGCTCGGCGGAACGTGTGACTTCATGCAGGACGTGGCCGTTCACTACCCGCTCTACGTCATCCTGTCGATCCTCGGACTGCCCGAGTCCGACCATCCGCGCATGTTGAAGCTCACCCAGGAGTTGTTCGGGGCGGCCGATGACGAGATGCAGCGCGGGTCATCAATGGACGACATCATGGCGGTCGTGGCGGACTACTTCCGCTACTTCGGCGAGCTGACCACCGCCCGAAGGGCCCAACCGACCGATGACCTCGCGTCGGTCATCGCCAACGCCACGCTCAACGGTGAACTACTCGGCGACATGGAGGCGATCAGCTACTACGTGATCATCGCCACGGCCGGCCACGACACCACGAGCTCCACAATCGGCGGTGGGCTGCACGCGCTGCTCGAACAGCCAGAGCAGCTCGATCGTCTGCGCGCTGATCTTTTGCTCCTGCCGAGTGCAGTCGACGAAATGATTCGTTGGGTCTCGCCGGTCAAGCACTTCATGCGTACCGCTACTGAGGACTACACGCTTCGAGGGACGAAAATCCGGGCCGGCGAGTCGGTGCTCCTTTCGTATGCGTCAGCCAATCGCGACGAGGACGTGTTTGCCGACTCGATGCGCTTCGACGTTGGCCGGACCGCGAATCGTCAGCTGGCATTTGGCTTCGGCGTGCACTACTGCCTCGGTGCACTGTTGGCCCGCATGGAAATCAAGGCGCTGTATGCCGAGCTGCTGCCCCGGCTTCGTCACGTGGAGCTCGACGGCGTGGCGAAGTACATGGCCACGCTCTTCGTCGGCGGACCGAAGCGCCTCCCAATCCGCTACGAGGTCGCCCCTGGATGACCGGGTCGTGAACTGAGAAATGTTCGATGCGAAGAACCACAAGGCCAATCGTGCCCTCCACCTGTTCCCAAATCACGGCCTCGGTGGATTCACCTGGCGCCACGCCTTCGGAATTCAGGCACGTCAATGACGACGCCGGAGAGTTCCGGTGGGGAGACCACTCGAACGTGGATCATCGAGCGCTGACTTCAGCTTGTCGCCGAGTCTGGCGTTCGGTCCGCGTAACTCGCTCCCAGTCCGGCGCGGGCGTCGGACTGCAGGCCGTAGGGCGCGATGGGGTAGCGCAGGCCGTTGCGCGAGAGCGCTTCCATGCCCGCAATGGCCTTGGGAAGGAACCGTGGCGGCATGGCGATGAGCATCTCGTCGTCGGACACGCCGCCGTAGCGCCGCTCGGCAAAGCAGGGGATCGACACCGACGGCTCGTTGGTGGCGAGGGCACGTCCCCACGAATCGGCACAGGACGACTCGCCGACGCAACCCCACTGCAGCTCCCGATATCCCGACCACTGCAGGCCATTGATGAGCAGAATCATCTGCCCTGGGGTGGCGTAGACGAGCACAATGTCGGGCGGGTCGAGACGCTTCGACGCGAGTGGCGAAACCGCGAGCGCGGCGTGGACGCCGAACGGCGCGCACTGTAGGGCGGCCTGGTGCGCGGCGGAGTCCTCAAGCGTCTCGAACCACACGCCCCGCATGGCCCTTCCGCTGAGCCAATCCTCGGTTGGGGCAGTGAGGCCGACGATGGTGGAGCATTGCGGCCCGGCGAGGTCGTCGGCGGTGATTCCCACCGTCCATCCGAGACGGGCCGCCTGGCCGACGATCTGATCGGTGGTGTGGATCTGCTTCGGTCGACGGATCTTTGGCACCGCTTCCATCTCTGCTGCGGTAGCGAAACGCTTCATGCCGATCGGCGTCGTCTTCAATCGTAGGAGCGCGTTCAGCCGGGTGAGCAGGTCGTCCCAGTCGTAGTGGCCGGGCGCCGTGGGACTCGTCCCGATCTCGACGTTGGTGGACGGTGGGGTCGACATAGGTCCAGTCTGCCGGGCACCGAGTCGCCGTGCCGACTCGGCGCTGGGTACGCTCGCGTGACCAAGGAGGA
>JAYSTV010000557.1:0-2252 GCA_043719425.1 Acidimicrobiia bacterium
ACGACGCACTACCGGCATGGTCGGTGATCGAAATGGACGGCTTCCATCTGGCCAACGAATCGCTTGTCGCCCTCGGTCGTCGGCACCGCAAGGGAGCACCCGACACGTTCGACGTGAACGGATTTGTCGCCCTCCTCGCCCGTGTACGCGGCGCCACGAACATCGTCTACGGACCGCGGTTTCATCGCTCGATCGAAGAGCCGATTGCGGGATCGCTACCGATCGATCCACAGGCGCCTGGAATCATCGTGGAGGGGAACTATCTCCTGCTCGACGACGGTGGATGGGAACACGTCGGTGCGCTCCTGGATGAGGTTTGGTACGTCGACACCCCGGTCGACGAGTGTCGACGGCGCTTGGTCGAGCGGGCCACCCTCACCTACGGCCCCGATGCCGGACGGCGATGGGTCGACGAGGTCGACGAACCAAATGCCGCACTCGTGCGGGCTACGGCTGGCCGAGCAAACCGCAAGGTTCAGTACGCGCGCTGAAGATCTCGGTCAGCCGACAACATGACGTCGCTGTGCTTCGTCGCGCAATGCTTCGTTGAAGCGACGGAAATCGGCGGCGAAGTTTTTGCCCATGGCGGCCAGGATGTCGTCGGCCTTGGAGCCGGCGAACCGCTCGTGCTGACGAAGGATCGTCACGCCACCATCGGCCGTGAGCTCAAAGCGATGGCTACCACTGAACTCCGTTCGATCAGGCAGCCCGCCGTCCCACACCATCAGCGTGGGTGCGTCGAGCACCGAAACCGTCACGTCGTGGTGCACCTCTCGCTCCACGCCGGTGGGCTTCGTCGTGACCGAGAGGGTCGAGCCGACCGAACCGTCGCCAACGGCCGAGGGCATGAACGTGTTCCACGTTCCGTAATCGGCAAACGAGGTGAGCGTGGACCACACCACGCCGATCGGCGCGTTGATGGCAATCGACGTGTCGACGTGTAACGGATCGGGCGCGCTCCAGGCACCTGACCGGGGTCGAACAAAGACTCGGGACGGTGGTTCCGTGTAGCCCTTCCAGGCATAGGGATCATCGGTCACCGGAACGACCGTCCGATTATCGGCGGTGGAAACCTCCACGCCCTTGGTGACCATCCAAGGCAGGAGCGATCCGGCACTCATGTAGTGATTCACGAGCGCCCGCCGGGTGCCGTTGCTCCGGTTCTTCAATGAGCGATGCAGGAGGTAACCGTTGAAGAACACCACGTCACCCGTCTGCACTTCAACGGGCACCGCCCCTGACGCATCGAAGTCATACGCCTCATCAGTCGGATCGAACTCGTCGGAGCGGCCATGGTCGCGGAACGGATAGATCACGCCATCACGGTGAGATCCAGGTACGACCCACAGGCAGCCGTTCTCGGTCGTGGCATCGTCGAGCGCCATCCATGCGCCGATCAGCGACCGATCGCGAGTGGGAATAAAGCGTTCGTCTTGGTGCCACGCCTGACCCTGCAGGCCCGGAGGCTTGAGGAACAGCATCGACTGCATGCATTTGACCTTGCCGTTCCAGTGCGCGAGATGCGCACCGGCCACGCGTGACACCACGTCGACGATGCCCGCGTGGCGCACCAGGCCCATGGCCACCTCGGACACCCAGTGCGGAAAATGCACCGCGAGCAAAAGACCGTCGTCGGGTACGCCATCGGCCGGGTAATGACCCGTGGCGAACAGCTCCGCCTCGGTGCGGGCCGAGTCGACGTCGGACGGACCGATCAGGCCCTTGACCACGAGGTAGCCCTGATCGACGAAGTGTCGAACATCGTCGTTGGTGATTGCGCTCGTTTGCTCCTGCACACCAGAACTCATGCGTCCAAGGTATCTTTTCGCCGCACATCGTGGAGCGGGAGCGTCATCTATCCCCCTTCCGGGGGAGGTCGTTCAACGGTGCGGAGGATGGGCACCGGACCTCTCGCCCCCTAGCGTTGACCACGTGAAACTCGCCGAGCGGTACCGGGCCTCGGACCGCAGTCATCCGTATCGAAACGACACGATTGCCGCCGCCGTCCTCTTCGCGCTCACGATTGCCTCTGATCGCACGCTGACGAAGCCGCTCCTCAACCGGTGGACGCTGTCCCTCTCGCTCCTTGGATGCCTTGGCATTGCTCTCCGACGTCGCTTTCCGATCACCACATTGGCGATCGGCAGCGCACTCATGGTCCAGGTGTTGTTCGACAGCCGCGACGGAAACGTGGATTCGATCCTCTTCTGGTCGACGCTCTACACGGTCGGCACGCTGGAGACCCACCTTCG
>JAYSTV010000558.1:0-13037 GCA_043719425.1 Acidimicrobiia bacterium
GCTGCAGGCGGCACCGCCGCTCACGATGCCACCGACCGTGCCGAACAACCGTGACGCCACGCCCGACTCGATGCCGCCGAGTGTCGGACCGATGGAGTAGCTGACCATCTCGATGCCGGCCATTCGGCCGCGGACCTCGTCGGGGATGGTCTGATTCCAGATCGTCTGCCGGAACACGCCCGACACGGCATCGGCGGCACCGGCGAAGACGAAGCAGCCGAAGGCCATCACCAGGTTTGGCGACCAACCCATGCCAACGATGCCGACTCCCCAAGCCACCGCGGCCAGCGAGATGGCCCGACCGTGTCGATGGACGCGTTCCGTCCAACCCGTGGTCACTGCGGCGATCGCCGCGCCCACGATCGGCGCCGCACTCAACAACCCATAGGCGCGAGCGTCACCGAACTGTTTCGAGAACGCCGGGAGCAAGGCCAGCGGCATGCCGAAGAACGTGGCGACAATGTCCACGACATACGTCCCCAGCAACTCCTGACGACTACGGGCATAGCGAAGGCCGGTTCCGATGGCGTCGAGCCCGATCCGCTCGGCATCTTCTCGCGGCGGGGTCGCAACCACGCGGAGAAACAACGGAAGTGCGGGCAACACGCTGGCGGCATCGACGAGGTACACCGCACCCACTCCGAAGGCGCTGATCAGCACACCGCCGACGAGCATGCCAAGGAGGAACGCCGTGGACCATCGCAACTGATTGAGCCGGGCGAGCGCACCAACTTCGTCGTGCGCAACGATGCGGGCGAACGATGCTTCGAGCGCCGGTCGCTGGATCCCGTCGACGATAGACATCAGGACAACGACGACGAAGATGGCAGCCACCGGCACGCGGTCACTCAACGAAATCGCCGCCAGGAACAACGAGCACACGAGTAGCGACGCCTCACCGCGAATGATAAGTCGCCGACGATCGAGCGCGTCGGCCAGGGCCCCACCGAGCAGCGCACTGAAGACCAACGGGACCGCTTCGGCCAGGCCCAGCAGGCCGACGATCAGGGAGCTCCCCGTGCGTTCATAGACGTGGAACGGCACGGCAATGAACGTGGCCGCCGAGCCGATGCGAGAAATGAACAGACCCAGCCACAGCCGGCGTATGTCGGGGTGACGCAGCGGTCGGAAGTCCACCGTGGCGAACTAGCGGCGAATAATAAGCGCGCTAGCAAAACAGGCAATGCCCTCGCGCCGACCGAGCGCGCCCAAACCCTCAGCGCGCTTTGCTTTCACTGAGACGGGCCCACCGCAGACTTCTGTCAAACGCAACGCCATCTCGGCCCGCACGGGAGCGAGCTTCGGAAACTCCAACACCACCGTTGTGTCGACATTGATGACCGACCAACCATCAGCGCGCAGAAGATCGACGGTAGCGGCGAGCAACCGCATCGAGTCGGCCCCCTTCCATGTCGGATCGGCGTCTGGGAAGTGCTGCCCGATGTCACCGAGACCGGCGGCGCCTAGGAGCGCGTCAGTGATCGCATGGGCCACTGCATCAGCGTCGCTGTGGCCGACGAGTCCCCGAGCTCCGTCGAGGACAACGCCTCCAAGCACGAGGCGTCGGGACGGATCGTCGGAGAACGGATGGATGTCGAAACCCTGCCCTACCCGCAGGTCAGGGAACGCGTCGCTCATGGGTTCATCTTTGACGACACGGCTAGGCGCTCCCGCAGCCATTCGAGATCGTCTTCGGTGGTGATCTTGCGGCCGAGCTCGTCGCCCGGAACAACCACGACCCGTCCACCGGCCGCCTCCACGAGCGCGGCATCGTCGGTGGCCTCGCCTCCCGCCGCATAGACCCGCCGGAGAACGTCGGCCCGAAACGCCTGCGGGGTCTGCACGGCCACCAACGAAGACCGCAACGGCGTCTCGATGACCACGCCCTCGGCATCGACCCGTTTCACCGTGTCGACCAGCGCAATCCCCGGGACGGCGGCGTCGGCTCCGTCGGCGATCGCCGCCAACAATCGATCGATCACGGCCGACGGTACGAGCGGACGGGCTGCGTCGTGGACCAACACCACGCCGGCATCGACGCCAACAGCGTCGAGGCCGGCTCGGACCGATGCCGTTCGAGTGACTCCGCCGGCCACGACGGAGTCGACCATCGGCTCGGCCGAACTCACCAGTTCCGGAGCGACCACGAGAACGACACGCTCTGCGCACACCGTTCGCAGCAGGTCGAGCGAGTGATCGAGGACGCGCCTGTCACCGAGGTCGAGGTACTGCTTGGCAACGGTGCCGCCGAAGCGGGTGCCCGAACCGGCGGCCACCACGATGCCCCATATGGGACCGTTCCCGATCGCCAAGCGATTCCAGCGATGATTCGTCACGACCGGCGCCGCGACCCGCAGCAACTAGGCGAGGGCGTCGGAGAGCTTCTTCTCCGCGGTTTCTTCGTCGACGTTCAGCGCGAAGGTGAGCTCTGACACGAGGATCTGGCGGGCCTTGACGAGCATGCGCTTCTCGCCGGCCGAGAGGCCCTTGTCCTTGTCACGAATCGACAGGTTTCGCACGACTTCGGCCACCTGGTAGATGTCGCCCGACTTCAGCTTTTCCACGTGGTTCTTGAAGCGACGCGACCAGTTGGTCGGCATACGCGCTTCCTTCTTGGAGAGCACGGCGAAGACCTCTTCGACTTCTTCGTCGTTGATGACGTCGCGCAGACCGACCTTTTCGACGTTTTCGGCGGGGACGGAGAGCGTGAGATCGCCGTAGGCAACCTTCAGCACGAGGTACTCGCGCTCTTCACCATTGATGGTGCGCTTCTCCCGTCGCTCGATGATGGCTGCACCGTGGTGCGGATAGACGACCTTGTCGCCGACGTCGAACGTCGTCATTGGAGCGGCTCCTGATTGGGGACCACTTGTGCCGCGAACAGCGAGAACACAAGAACTAGCGGTCAAGCAGTCTACCGGAAGAGGCCGAGTTCCCGAGCCGGGTTCCGCCAGACGCTTGGCACACGAAAAATGTGGCTCGCGTCACATCATTCAGCATTGCGAAGTAACGTTCGTCCCGTGGTCAGCGCCGATGCCCTCCGAACCAACGAGTTCTTTGCCGGATTCGATGATGAAGCCCTCGGGACGCTCAGCGTCGCCGCTCGAAAGAGCACGTATCACCGCGGCGACTACGTCTTCAAGGAGACCGATCCGGCCACCGACCTGTTCCTCGTGATGTCGGGTCGGATCGCCATCGCCAACACCTCGCCCGACGGTCGCGAGTCCGTGCTGGCCCTCATGGGGGCCAGCGACCTCTTCGGCGAAATGGCCCTCTTCGACGATGCCGGCCGCTCCGCCGGAGCCCGGGCGCTGGAAACGAGCGACGTCATTTCGGTTCCGTTCACCGTGCTACGGGAGTACCTCGAACACGATGCCAAGGCCCTGTGGAGCGTGATCGGCCTGCTGGCTCGACGCATCCGAGCGGTCGATGAAGCGCTTGCCGATTCTGTTTTCCTCGACGTGACCGGCCGCACCGCCAAGCGTCTCCTGGAGATCGCCGGCGAGAACGACGAGTTCACTCTGCCGATCACCCAGGAAGAACTCGCCGGCATGATCGGTGCCTCACGGGAGCGCGTCAACAAGGCCATCGCCGCCTTCGTGCGGTTGGGCTGGCTGGACCAGCGGGAGCGCACGTATCGCATAGTGGACCGGCGCAAGCTCACCATGCGATCCAGCTGACACGGTCCAGCAGAGCATCGTGGACCGGCGCAAGCTCACCATGCGATCCAGCTGACCCAGCTCTACGCGACGGGTGTCTCCCGGACGCGGGCGATTCCGTCGCGAATGGTGCGGGCCCGAGCGTCGCCCACACCATCAACCCGGGTGAGCCCGGCGACCGTGGCCGACAGCAGGCTAGGAAGTCCGCCGAAGTGCTCAGCGACCTCGCCAATCACGGCATCGTTCAACCGGGGGATGCGAGCCAGGATGCGATAGCCCTTGGGCACGAGCACACCTTTTGCTCCCAGTGTCCGCTCGCCGTGCCAAAGCGCGTCGATGACCCCATCGAGATCGAGCAGTTCTTCCATCGACATCTTGTTGATCCGCTCGATGCCCGGGAGGCGATAGTCCTTCACGAGAAACTCGCGTTCACGCTCCACGCCGGACATGAGCTCGCGGAGTTGTAGTTCGACGAGTCGGCCGTCGTCACCGAGTTCGATGGTGAACTCGCCGGTCTCCTGTCCGAGACGACGCACCATCTCAATGCGTTGCAGCGCAACGGCAAGCTCGCGTCGGGTTACATGACCGCCGAGCTCGTGGGTCGTAAGTACACCGAGGATGCTGTCGAGACGATTGCGGTAGCGCTCCAACGTGGCGAGCGCTTGCGCGGCGCGGTCGAGCACGTCGCCGATCGGTTCGATCTGATGACGCGCATCGCTGCGGTACACGGTGATGACCGACATCTCTTCCGACGCCGCCACCACCGGAACGTCAACGCTGCGAGCCACTCGCTCAGCCGTGCGATGACGAGTGCCGGTTTCGACGGTCGGCGTGCGCGGATCGGGCAACAAATGCACGTTGGCTCGGGCAATGCGCGACGAGTCGGCGGACATGATGATGGCGCCGTCCATCTTCGCCAGTTCCGACAATCGCTGCGGCGAATACTCGGCGTCGAGCAGGAATCCACCGGAGCAAATGGCCAGCACGTCGGGCCCATCGCCGATGACGACGAGAGCACCGGCCTTGGCTCGAAGCACGCGGTCGAGACCTTCGCGCAGGGGACGACCGGGAGCGACGAGACGAACCGCGCTCTGCAGCAACAGTGACGTTCGCAGGGGCATCAGGCCGAGAACTCTAGGCGCCGACCTTCACCCGACTGCGTCAGTGACTGGCGACGCAGAACTCGTTGCCCTCGGGGTCAGCCATCGTGGTCCACCGGGTGCCCCACTCATCTTTCTCGTGGACGACAGTGGCCCCCAGCGCACGCAGACGCTCCACTTCGGCGGCCCGGTCATCGGCCTGCAGATCGAGATGCACACGGTTCTTGGTGACCTTCGCCTCGGGCACACCGATGAACATCATCACCGATGTGGCCGCTGGATCACTGCGACCGATCGAGGTGAAGAACGCACTCGGCGGCATCGGCTCGGTGTCGAGCGAGCGACCAAGCGCGGCCGCCCAAAACGACCCGACAACGATCGCATCGGTGCAATCAACAGTGATGGAAAAGACGGCAAGGGACATGGTGAGTCTTTCTGTTCAGTGTCAGTGTCTGGCTAGAAGTCTTCGCGTTCGGCGGCATCGGAGAACTCGTCGTAGTTGTCGTTTCGTGATGTTGACTTGGCCGCCGAGCGCCCCCACGGGGCCGAGTAGAACGACTCGTCGGCGCCGCTCGGACCATTGCCGGCACGTCCCCCGCCGCCGTTGCTCGAACGGGACTTGCGGGTGATGACCGGAATACCAAGCGCGCGTACGGCTGCGTCGACATCGGCCACCCGCACAAGGGTGAGGCCTGCGGGCGCGTCGGCGATCGATGCGGGAACCACGGCCGTGGTGAAGCCGAGTCGAGCGGCCTCCTGCAACCGACGTTGGATGTGAGCAACGGAACGGATCTCGCCTCCGAGGCCGATCTCACCAACGGCCATCGTGGTTGCGGCGATCGGAGTGCCTGCACTGGCCGACGCAATGGCGAGTGCCACCGCCAGATCGGCGGCCGGTTCGGTGAGCCGCACGCCACCGGCGGCCGACGCAAACACGTCGCACATCGACAGTCGTATGCGCGCATGTTGATCGAGCACGGCCAAGAGCAACGCGAGACGACCACCGTCGACACCCTGCGCGCTACGCCTCGGCATGGACAGGTTGGTTTCGGTCACGAGCGCCTGCGTTTCCACCAGCAGCGGACGCGCTCCTTCCATGGCACATGTGACGAGCGAGCCCGCCACCCCGCCGCGCCGATCTCCGAGGAAGCGTGTGCTCGGATCGGCGACTCCCACGAGACCTTCTTCGGCCATCTCGAACAGGCCCAACTCACCTGTTGCCCCGAAGCGGTGCTTGACCGCGCGCAACAGACGAAGCGCGTGATGACGATCACCTTCGAACGACAGGACCGTGTCGACAATGTGCTCCAACACGCGAGGCCCGGCGAGCGAACCTTCTTTGGTCACGTGACCGACGAGGATCACCGAAATGCCGCGATCCTTGGCCACCCGAACAAGCGAATGGGCACACTCACGAACCTGGGCGACGCTGCCCGGCGCCGAGCTCAACTGCGGATCGACCATCGTTTGAATCGAATCGATAACTACGACCGCGGGGGCAACATCGTCGAGATGGCCGAGCACTTCGGGGAGCATCGTGGTCGCCGCCAGCCATAGCTCAGCGGGAAGGGCACCGAGGCGCTCGGCCCGCAAGCGAACCTGTTGCAAGGACTCCTCGCCACTGACCAACAGCGTGCGCACACCGCGCCCAGCCATCGAAGCCAGCAGCTGGAGGAGCAACGTGGACTTGCCGATACCCGGCTCGCCGCCGAGCACGGTGACGGAACCCGGCACCAGGCCACCCCCGAGCACCCGATCGACTTCGACGTCGCCGGTTGACCTTGCCGCCCACGAATCGAGGCTGACCTCGCTAATCGGCACGGCGGCCTCGGCCGGTCGCATCGCCCCGGCGCCCGGCTGCGCCGACATCGGCCCGTTGAGCTCCTCGACGAGCGTGTTCCACGCCCCGCACGAGGTGCACCGCCCGCCCCACTTGGGCGCCGAGGCGCCACATTCACTGCAACGAAAGACAGTGCGCCCGCGCAACGTCTTGGGGGCCGCCTTCGTCACGACAGGGTCACGATCGAGGAAACGAGGGTCATGGAGCTCACGTCGATGACCCTAAAGGACCCCGTATGACAGAAACGCTCAGCCCGCGCTGGCCGAGCCGCCGGCCGCCTTGACCGCGGCCCGCTTTTTGGCCACCGCGCGCCGGTAGCTGGGATCGCCTTCGGGTGGCCAATACGACTGGAGTTCGAGCGAGGCCCCGTCGATCTCGATCGAGCCTGCGGCCAACGCCCTCACGGCCACCTGTCCGGCGCATCCGCGACCGTCGACACGGATCAAACTTGGCGGCGCGGCTTCGCCCGGGAGACGAGTTTGGCGAACGGTGACCCGCTGCCACCGCGGTCCTGCCGCGACCTTCACCCGGTCGGTGGTCGACGAACACGGTTGGCGGTAGCTGAGCTCCATGTCGACGGGTCCAGCCGGAGCACGAACGAGGACCGATGCGGTGGCGAGCAGTGGCTCGCTCGACGGATCGATCGGGGCATCCTGACGAATCCCGACGCCGGGTCGCTCGGCCGTGACTCGAAGGGAACGGAGGCCGTCGACGGCGCCACCGTCCGTCAATTCGGCGCTTGCCCCAACGTCGATCGTCCACGATTCCCGACCATCGCCCAGCTCAAACGACGGATTGATCAGCCCGGCATCGCCGAACCGGGCGCGGTCCACGTCGACGATCCCCCCCGAGACGGCAAGAGACACCCGCATTGTGCAGCGTTCTCCGTTGACCGGCGCGATGGTGGCCGACACCTCTGTCCACGAGTCCGGGACCGGGACCGGAGTACCGGCGATTTCTTCGTCGGCGACACAAGCGGTCTGTGCTTGGAGGAGGGCCAGCGGCGTTCCGTCACTTCCCGGGGCCCGACGGACGAACACCGAGAACCGGTAGGCCCGCCCGCGAACGGGGGTCAGCAGGACCTCCTGACTGATCTTGGTAGCCGTGAGTCGACCGATCCGACGCAGGTCGGCGGCGGTGGCATCGTCGACGATCCGGAACGCTCCAGGCGGGGAACCGGCGGGAAAATTCCAGGCGCTTGAGCCGACCGGTTGTTCGAACGATCCGTTTTGCAGGAGTTCGGTCGGGTCGGCCGGTGACGCCGGCGGGACGGTCGGATTTAGCCGAAAGCCGATGGCCACACCAGCGACAGCGACAACGGCGGCGGCGCCTGCAGCGAGCCGTCGGACCAGGCTCATGGTGTTACCTCGTCGGTCACCACAACTGGATCGGCCACGACAAGTGGACCGGCCACGACAGGTGGATCGGTCACCACGACTGGAATGACAGGTATGGCACGAGCCGTCCGGCGCATGAGCACGTAGGCGACTAGAGCGACAAGAGCGCCGAGCACGGCGCCAATGGCCGCCCAGGACCATCGTTGGGCGGCGAGACGGATCGGCGTGGCCCGGCCCGGGGTCAGGGTCCAGCTGGAACTGCGGCCGATCAGCTGTCCATCGAGACGGAGGGCGAACACGTCGTCGAGCTTCGTTGCGCCGGCCTGTCGGAGCACTTCGGCGTCGACGATGCCGAAGGGACCACCGCCTGTGGTGGTGCCGAGCGTGGCGTCACCGAACGACGCCAGGCCCGGGCCAAAGTCGCCCGAGCCCCGAAGCGACATCGTGGTGGAAAACGGGGACCGCGAGCGCCGAAGACGAAGCCCGGCGAACGGACCACTGGGACCCGACAGCTGGGCGAGGAGGGCGTTGGCCTCCGACACCGTCGTGAAGCGATGACCGAGAGTAAACAGCGCCGTGCCATCGGCCCGGCTGACCAGTCCAGGACCGTCCCATCCGGCCCGACGGAGGTCGTCAACGCGGATCTTGGGAGCGACCGTCGTCGTGGTGACCGGAAGGGCTCCCGGCACCGACGGAGCGACCTTCGGGACAAGAACGGCGGCGGCCGCCGCCCGGTCGAGCACGGCGCTCACCTGGAGTCGTCCGGCCCCAAGTTCATCGGCCTCAACCCGGACCGTCATGTCGACCCGACAGCCTGAGAGCAGACTCGACAGCCCGATCATCGCGATCGCCGCCTTCAGCCGTGGAGTCATGCGTGCCAGCCGGGAACCGGAGCGAGAACCTCGGCGCACGACCCGCCAACGTAGTTCCTGATGGCCGCGCCGCACGGCCGCCTAGACGCGAACGAGGGCCCCGCCGAAGCGAGGCCCCCATTGGAGAAACTTCGAAGTTTGGAGAGTGTCAGTCGGACGGCGTGGCGACGGGCTCGTCGGCCCCCGACGCCGTGAGGTCGTCGGGCACGACGATGTCGGTCGTCGTGAAGACGATCTGACCATCGAGGGCATCGACGAGGATCGCCTGACCGGTGCGGATCTCCTTGATGAGGAGCTTCTCCGACAACGGATCCTCGACCATTCGCTGAATGGCACGACGCAGCGGACGAGCGCCGAGCGTGGGGTCATAGCCCTGACGGGCCAGTTCCAGCTTGGCGTCGCCGGTGAGCTCGATCGAGATGCCTTGGGTTGTGAGCTGCTCGGCGAGACGCTTGACCATGAAGTCGACCATCTGCACGACCTCGCTCATGGCGAGCTCGTGGAACACGATGGTGTCGTCGATACGGTTCAAGAACTCGGGCCGGAAGTGCGCCTTGAGCGCGTCCATGACCTTGTCCTTCATCCGCTCATACGACACGGCCTCGCTGGTCTTGGAGAAGCCCAGCGTGGACTTACGCAACTCGGCGGTGCCGAGGTTCGACGTCATGATGATCACGGTGTTCTTGAAGTCGACGACTCGACCCTGGGAGTCGGTCAAACGACCGTCTTCGAGGATCTGCAAGAGCGTGTTGAACACGTCGGGGTGGGCCTTTTCGACTTCGTCGAAGAGCACGACGGAGAACGGACGACGACGCACCGCTTCGGTGAGCTGGCCACCCTCGTCGTAGCCGACGTAGCCGGGAGGCGAACCGACGAGACGGCTGACGGTGTGCTTCTCCTGGTACTCGCTCATGTCGAGACGAATCATCGACTGCTCGTCACCGAAGAGGAACTGGGCCAAGGTCTTGGCCAGCTCGGTCTTGCCGACGCCGGTCGGGCCCAAGAAGATGAACGAGCCGCTCGGCCGCTTCGGGTCCTTGATGCCCGCCCGGGTGCGACGGATAGCTCGGGAGACTGCCTTGATGGCGTCTTCCTGGCCGATAACTCGCTTGTGGAGTTCGTCCTCCATGCGGAGCAGTTTTTCGGTCTCGGCCTCGGTGAGCTTGGACACGGGAATGCCGGTCCACATGGCGAGCACATCGGCGATGGCTTCTTCGTCGACTTCGTCGAACAGGTCGACGCCCGCAGCCTTCCATTCGGCTTCCTTGGCCGTCTTGCGCTCGAGAAGTTCCTTCTCCTGATCGCGCAGCTTGGCGGCCGCTTCGAACTGCTGGTTCTCGATTGCCGCTTCCTTGTCCTTGCGGACCTTGGCGACTTCGTTTTCCAGTTCCCGATAGTCTGGCGGGGTCTGCATGCGCTTGATACGCAGGCGGGCGCCGGCTTCGTCGATCAGGTCAATGGCCTTGTCGGGCAGCTGGCGATCGGCGATGTAGCGGTCGGCCATGTTCGCCGCCGCCACGAGGGCCTGATCGGTAATGGTGACCCGGTGGTGGGTTTCGTAGCGATCGCGCAGACCCTTGAGGATCTCGATGGTGTGGGCCACCGACGGCTGCTCCACCTTGATTGGCTGGAACCGACGCTCGAGGGCGGCATCTTTTTCGAGGTGCTTGCGGTACTCCTCGGTCGTGGTGGCACCAATGGTCTGGAGCTCACCGCGGGCCAGCATCGGCTTGAGGATGCTGGCGGCGTCGATGGCGCCTTCGGCCGCACCTGCGCCGACGAGGGTATGAATCTCGTCGATGAACAAGATGATGTCGCCGCGGGTCTTGATCTCTTTGAGGACCTTCTTGAGGCGCTCTTCGAAATCGCCGCGGTAACGCGAGCCAGCGACGAGGGCGCCGAGGTCGAGCGTGTACACCTGCTTGTCGCGGATGGTGTCGGGGACGTCGTTGGCGACGATGCGCTGCGACAGACCTTCGACGATCGCCGTCTTGCCCACGCCGGGCTCACCGATGAGCACCGGATTGTTCTTGGTGCGACGCGAGAGCACCTGCATGATGCGCTCGATTTCCTTCTCGCGACCAATCACCGGATCGAGCTTCTTCTCGCGGGCGAGGGTGGTCAGGTTGCGGCCGAACTGGTCGAGCACTAGCGAACCTTGGGGGGCATCGGCGGCACCGGTCGACGCGCCAACGCCAGCGGCGGCCGGCTGACCCTTGGCCTCGCCACCCTGGCCGGAGCCCTGGTAGCCCGACAACTGCTGGATGACCTGCTGACGAACACGCGACAAGTCGGCGCCGAGCTTGACGAGCACCTGGGCGGCGACGCCTTCGCCTTCGCGGATCAGGCCGAGGAGGATGTGCTCCGTGCCGATGTAGTTGTGGCCGAGCTGCAGCGCTTCGCGCAGCGAGAGTTCGAGAACTTTCTTGGCCCGAGGAGTGAAGGGAATGTGGCCGGAAGGCGAGTTCCCGCCCTGGCCGATGATCTCCTCGACTTGCGCGCGGACAGCCTCGAGGGAGATCCCGAGGGACTCCAGAGACTTGGCAGCGACGCCCTCACCTTCGTGAATGAGGCCGAGGAGGATGTGCTCGGTTCCGATGTAGTTGTGGTTGAGCAGGCGCGCTTCTTCTTGCGCCAGGACGACCACTCGTCGGGCCCGATCAGTAAAACGTTCAAACAACGGAGCCTCCTCGAGACCGTTGGGGGATCCCCGAGTGTACTGGTGGGCCGTTCCTTACGGACCGACCACCGTTCATTCGGGGATGTGACACCTGTTGTAACGCTGCGGCAGGCAACAACGTTCCAGGCTTGTGGGTCCTAGTGCACTGTCCTTCGTCACATCGGCACGAGGGCGACGGACTTGAGATGTCGGACGACCTATTCGGGTGGGCGGGTTACGTGCCCCGCACAAAAGCGGAGTCGGACGACCTATTCGGGTGGGCGGGTTACGTGCCCCGCACGCCTACCCACTACGAACGGCGGTGCCGTAGCCTGAGCGAGTGAGCAAAACCGCGCTCCCGCTCGATCTTCCGCTGCTGGCCGACGATCTCCACCGGGTTGAAGACGAGTTGCGGGCGTCCGTCGTCACGGAGGACCCGTTCCTGACCGAAGTCGCTCGGAACCTGATCGTGGCGGGCGGAAAACGCCTTCGTCCGGTGCTTTCGCTGGCGTCGGCCTACCTTGGCGCAGGCATCGCGACGAACGATGTGGTTCGGGGCGCAGTCGCCGTGGAGCTCGTCCACCTCGGTTCGCTGTACCACGACGACGTCATGGACGAGTCGGCCACCCGGCGCGGCCAGCCCACCGCCAACGCCCGTTTCGGGAACTTTGCCGCCATCGTGGCCGGTGACTTCTGTCTCGCCGTTTCCGCGCAGATCGCCGCGTCGCTCGGCGTCGAGGTGTCCGGCCTGCTCGGTTACACGATCGGTGAGCTGTGCAAGGGCCAGGTTGCCGAGCTCCAGGCGCTGTTCCGGCTCGACCGGGCCGAATCGGCGTACTTCCGGTCGATCAATGGCAAGACGGCGTCGCTCATGTCGGCCGCCGCTCGCGTTGGGGCAATCACGTCGGGTTTGCCCGCCGACCAGGTCGAGGCGCTTTCGATCTATGGACAGCGCGTCGGCATGGTCTTCCAGATCGTCGATGACATCTTGGATGTAGTCGCCACCGACGAGCAGCTCGGCAAACCGGCCGGCAACGACATGGTCGAAGGCGTCTACACGCTGCCCGTTTTGCGGGCTTTTCGTGACCAGTCGGTCGGCGAGGAACTCCGCTCAATGTTGGGCGCGCCGATCGACCGAGGCCTGATCGATCAGCTCCGCAAGCTCGTGCGCGCCTCAGACGGAGTCGAGCAGGCCGTCACCGTCGCCCGCGGTTTCGCCGACGAAGCCGTGTCCGCCCTAGCCGCCTTCCCCGAGTCCACCGTCCGCACCGAACTCGCCGGCTTCGGCCACACCCTCCTCGACCGCCTCCCCGCCTAACTCTCGCCGCGACGTTCCGCCAAGCCACCGGTCGAGCGGAACTACTTCTTCTTGGTGGTCTTTTTTTTGACCGGCGGCTTGACCGTGGTGGGGCTGCCGACGTCGGCGCCGCTCGCCACGGTGACCACCGGGCTGGCCCCCACGGCCACCGCCACGACCACGATCGTGGTGTTGGGGTTGGTCTTGACGGTGGTCGTTTTCGTCTTCGACTTCTTCGTGGTTGTGGTGACCTCCACGACCGTCGATTCCGGC
>JAYSTV010000559.1:0-2242 GCA_043719425.1 Acidimicrobiia bacterium
GGCGGCGGTTCCGGTCAAAGAGGCGCCCGTCAAGGAAACTCCGGTCAAGGTCCCGACCGGCAAGAACGCCCCGATCCCGGGAGCGATGGTCGCCCCGGCGTCGCCCGAAGCGAGGGCCGCAGCGATTGCCCGAGCCGAGGCCCAAGCGCCGCGGCCGGTCGCTTCGCTTCGCCCGGTCGGCCGGTCCATGCCGTCGCCGGTGCCGGTTCGGACCCCGGTCAAGCTGCTCAAGGCCCCGGCGGTCAATACCGTCGACGAGTTCGAAGGCATCGAAGAGCTGAGCGAAGGGCAATTCCAGACTCAGCAGCGAATTCTGCTGCTCGCCTCCGGCACGACGTTGCGGGCCCAGGCCGATTCTCTCCAGGCCGAGGCCGACCAGATTGCCCGTGAGATGGAGCCGGGCGACGTGCAGTTCGACGACGAGTCAGGCGAAGGCGGCACGCTGTCGATGGAACGCGAACGAGATCTGGCCATGTCGGCCCAGTTCCTGCTCAAGGTCGAAGAAGTCGACGAAGCGTTGATTCGGATCGAAACGGGGGAATACGGCTACTGCTCGCATTGCCAGAAGCCGATCTCGCGCCAGCGCCTCCGCGCCCTACCGGCCAGCACCCTGTGCATCGTCTGCAAGAACGGCGGCCTTTCACGCCGATGAGCATGTCGCCCCGAGCGGTGGGACTGGAAGTGACCGCCGCCGTGGTGGCCCTCGATCAGCTCACGAAGTCCCTCGTGGTGGCCCATCTTGGGGCGGCCGACGAGGTGCGCCTCATCGGGTCACTGCGCCTCATTCGTCGGTTCAACACCGGAATGGCCTTCTCGAAGGGGAGTGGGTCTCCGCTGGTCTCGTGGATCGTGGGCATCGTGATCGTGGTTCTGGCCGCATGGGTACTTCGGACGCTCTGGCGGCGTCCGGGCACCCCCGGGGCTCCGTCGGCGAGCTATGCGGCCGCCCTCGGGGCACTCCTGGGTGGTGCGCTCGGGAACAAGGTCGATCGACTTGTTCGGCGGGGCGGGGCCGTTGTCGACTTCATCGAGGTCGGCACCTGGTGGCCGGTGTTCAACGTTGCCGACTCGGCCCTGTCGCTGGCCTGCGTGGCCCTTGTGGTGTTTTCGGTCCGGTCCGAACGGCGTGCGAAGCATGTGAGCGGGCAGCCGTCATGAAGATGCACGATGTGGTCCCGTCCGCTATGGACGGTGAACGCCTCGACCGGGTGGTGGCCGTGATGTGCGGTCTGACCCGTGCCCGCGCCTCGGCGTTGGTCTCCGACGGCGGGGTGCTCGTGAATGGGGTTGTCGTCCGGGCCCGGGCAGCCAAGGTGGCGACCGGCACCTCCATCGAGGCGGACCGTCCCGACGACGATGGGCCCGAGCCCCTGCGGGCCGAAGCCGACGTCGAGTTCGGCGTGGTTTATGACGATGCCGACCTGGCGGTCATCAACAAGCCTCCGGGCCTGGTCGTTCATCCCGGGTCGGGGAACCAGCACGGCACGCTCGTCCACGGCCTGCTCGCTCGATACCCCGAAATCGCTGTTCTCGGTGGTGACGACCGCATCGAACGGCCCGGCATCGTCCATCGCCTCGACCGGGGTACCTCGGGCCTGCTCGTTGTCGCTCGGACTGCTCGGGCGCAAACGCGACTCACAGAAATGATGGCTCGGCGCGAGGTGAGCCGTCGATACCTTGCTCTGGCGCTGGGGACCCTCGCCGCGGACTCGGGTTTGGTCGACGCTCCTATCGGGCGCTCCGAGACCGATCCGACCAAAATGACGGTGGCCACAAACGGACGCGAGGCACGGACGTCCTACCGGGTTCTCCAGCGATTCACCAACCCGGAGTTGGCGACCTCCATTGAGTGCACTCTGGAAACGGGTCGAACCCATCAGATCCGGGTGCATCTGGCCGCTATTGGCCATCCAATTTCTGGCGATCCCCGCTACGGCGGCACCCGGGGCGCCATCCACTCGCCCCGGCCGTTCCTCCACGCCTACCGACTGGCCTTCGCCCACCCGGTCACCGGCGAGCCGCTGTCGTTCGAAGCACCCCTGCCCGACGACCTCGTCGACGTGCTCAGCAGCCTCTCCTAGCGTCCGATCCTTCGCCCGTCGTAGGCAGACGCCCCCCGGTCGCCCGCCTACAGGTCTCCCGGCGCCATGCCGACGAACTGTGCGTGGACGCGAAGAAGCCGAGCTCCGTACTGACCGTAAGGGGTCAGCACGTCACCCGGCTTCAAAGCTGTCCCGAAGGA
>JAYSTV010000560.1:0-13016 GCA_043719425.1 Acidimicrobiia bacterium
GCGCACCATCGACGCCGCCACGCCAACGCCTACCCGCCCGACCAGAACCATCCAACCAAAGGTCGTACTCATCAAACTGGAGGGCCACTATCCAAGCGAACTAGAGGACAGCGACCAAGGAAGACTGAACGGGACCAAGGACACATCGCAACCAGACGCACAACTGCCATCACTCCGGGCAGGTGTGGCGCGACCGCTGGACCCCAAAGCGAGTACGACCGATAAGGCCAGCTCAGAGGCCCTTTTGAAGCCACGGAGTGCGGCTGAATTCGGCCACTCACGGGAATTTTGCAGCGTAGGGCTTCAGCTACTTCGCTGTAATTCTGCTGTAAATCATGTACGAAACTCACTGCCGTAGTCAGTCAGAAACCATCTCTGGCCTGCTGCTACGTAAGTAGCCCCAACGGAATTCGAATCCGTGTCTCCACCTTGAGAGGGTGATGTCCTAGGCCACTAGACGATGGGGCCGCGATGCATCCGAGCCGGAGCTCGAACGATTTGTGAACCGCCGACGAGACGCCGACGGTGGCTGGGGCACAGGGACTCGAACCCCAAATTGCAGAACCAGAAACTGCCGTGTTGCCAATTACACCATGCCCCAATGGCCCGGCAAGCATAGCGACTCTCGCCCCGACCGCCGACCGGCAAAACCCCCTAGGAACGCTTCTGGACCCGGGCCCACTCGTCTTTGAGGCCAACGGTGCGGTGGAACAGACGAGGCAGGGCGTCGTCGGCGCAAAAGTACCCGAGGCGCTCGAACTGGACCTGCTCCCCGGGTGCAGCAGCGGCCAGGGCGGGCTCGCACTGCGCAGTCACCACCGAAACGGAGTTGGGATCGATGAACTCGAGAGCGTCGCATCCGTCGTGGGAGTCCGGGAACGGATCGCTGAACAGTCGCTCGTAGAGCCGGACCTCGCACGTCTCAGCATGCGAAGCGGCCACCCAGTGGATCGTCGACTTGACCTTGCGACCGTCGGGCGCCTGCCCCCCACCGGTGGCCGGATCGTAGGTGCAGCGGAGTTCCACGATCTCGCCGGCGTCGTCCTTCACCACGCCAACACACGTGAGGAAGTACCCATACCGTAAGCGCACTTCCCGTCCGGGGCTCAGTCGGTAGAACTTGGGCGCCGGCTCCTCCAAGAAGTCGTCGCGCTCGATGTAAATCCACTTCGAAAACGGGACCTGCCGCGAACCGTCGTTCGGGTTCTCCGGGTTGTTCACCGCGTCGAGCATCTCGACGCGGTCCTCGGGGTAGTTCTCGATGACCACACGCAACGGATTGAGCACCGCCATCCGACGCAGCGCGGTGCGGTTGAGCTCGTCACGAACGAAGGATTCGAGCAGCTCGATTTCGTTGGTCGAATTCACCTTGGACACGCCAACCTCGGCACAGAACGCCCGGATCGCCGCCGGTGGATAGCCACGTCGACGCATGCCCCGCAGGGTGGACATGCGTGGATCATCCCAACCGTCAACCGTATGCTCACGTACGAGCTGAGCAAGCTTGCGCTTGGACATCACGATGTGGGTGAGGTTGAGCCGCGAGAACTCGTATTGCGCCGGACGGATACCGGGTAGATCGAGTTGGTCGAGGAACCAGTCGTAGAGCTGACGGTGCGCGTCGAACTCCAGCGTGCAGATCGAATGGGTGATCCCTTCAGCCGCATCGCACTGCCCGTGGGCCCAGTCGTACGTGGGATACAGACACCACTCATCACCGGTGCGGTGGTGATGGGCATGACGGATCCGGTACATGATCGGGTCGCGCATCTGACCGTTCACGTGGGTCATATCGATCTTGGCTCGGAGCACGCGCTGACCGTCGGCGAACTCACCAGCGCGCATACGACTCAGGAGATCGAGGTTCTCCTCGACAGAACGATCGCGGAACGGCGAGTTCACTCCGGGCTCGGTTATCGAACCACGCGTGGCGGCAATCGTTTCCGCGTCCTGATCGTCGACGTAGGCCACACCTTTGCGCACGAGCACCTGCGCCCAATCGAAGAGCTGGGCGAACTGATCCGACGCAAACTTCACGTCGCCATTCCAGGCAAAGCCGAGCCATCGAAGGTCTTCTTGGATCCCGAGCACAAACTCGGTGTCTTCCGTGAGCGGGTTCGTGTCGTCGAAGCGCAGGTTGCACGTGCCGCCGAACTCAGCGGCGAGACCAAAGTTCAGACAGATCGCCTTGGCATGGCCGATATGGAGATAGCCGTTGGGCTCGGGCGGAAACCGCGTGGCGACCACGCCGCCATTGCGACCCTCGGCAAGATCGCGCTGTACCTGGTCCCGAATGAAGTCCTTCGGAATCGGAGTCTGCCCCGAGGTCGGTTGCCCCAACGGAGCTGCGAGAATCTCGGGAATGGGGGGAATGGGAGGAGGAGTCATCGCGCAACGTTTCGAGTCGAAAGGACACGAAACGCTAGCTGGCCCTGCCCAACTGTATAGGGCGAATGGCTCAATCTGACGGGCGTCCACTGACGGCAGGGGCCTCCACATGCGATCCTGGTGAAATGATGAAGGCGCAACGAACGATGGTCGGAGGGTTCCTCCTCGCCATCGTCGTCGGCATCGTCGGTCCAACGGGCGCGGCCACGGCCACGCGGCTCGATGCCAGCGCCAAAACTGCGGCGAGGCAAGCACGAACGGCCGAGAAGGCCGCCCGTATTGCCGCTCGCGATGCAGCAAAACAGCTCCGTCAAACGGACAAAGAGAAACGCCAAGCCGAAAGAGCGAGACGTCAAGCCGAAGCGGCGGTCCGACGAGCGGCGAAACCAAAGATCTCCACCGAAGTGGCCGGCGTCGTTGTTACCACCACCCCCGGATCGATCGACGCCACAACGGCGATACCACGTGTACGTACGATTGATCCCGCTCGCCTGCAAGCGACCCTCGATGAATGGACGCATAGTCGTGCGGACCTTGCGTCGATGAGCGTCACCGTGGGTCGATCCGGACAGTGGTGGTCAGGCTCCTCGGCCAATGGCGGTGCCGCTGCGCCCGATCCACTCGCACGTTTTCGCGTCCTCAGCGTGACCAAGACCATCACGGCGGCACTGGTTCTGCGCTCCGTGGAGTCCGGCCGGCTCTCGCTCGACGCGCCCCTCCCTGAGATTGCCGGCCTAGGTGTCGCCCTGCCGCCCGGGCTCACGATTCGTCACCTGATGGAACACCGGTCCGGCTTCGTCGAATACTCCGCCGCTCCTGGTTTCCGCAGCAATGAGCCACTCTCTCCTCGTGCTGCGGTGGAGCTCACGCTACGCGCCGGTCTCGCGTCGACGCCGGGCACCTTCACGTCGTATGCCAACAGCAACTACCTGTACCTCGGTCTACTGCTGGAACAGATCGAAGCTCGGCCCTACGCCGACCTGGTCGCCGGTCTGGTCTTGCCCCTCGGCCTCACGAACACTCGCGTGGAGCCCGCCGACCGACCGGGCTGGCCGGCGTTTTCATCCGGAGGCGTGGTGTCGACCACCGCCGATATTGCGGAATGGGGTGACGACCTGCTCACCCCCGGCGCGGTCCTCAGCGCGGCCAGCCTGGCTGAGATGCGGTCCTTCGACGGTGACCGCGCCGGTCTCGGGATCTGGGGCTACTGCCCGTGTCCCGTGGCCGATGGCGTGAAGAGCTTCCGCGCCATTGGCCATCACACCGCTTCGGGGGGTCTGTTCGTGTTCGAGGCCGACGGACTCGTGCTCATGATGAAGTCGGGTACCGATGGCGGCGACACGACCGAGCGGGCCATGTCCTTTGCCGCCGCGCTGCGAAACGCCGCCGCGTAGCGCAAATGGGTCGTTCGGCCCCTCCTCTAAGTCGATCGACAGGCGTCATCTGAACTGATTTGCGAAGACTCACGCGAAACACCTCCGGTGCTCACAGCTTCCTTACCGATGTTCGGTCAGATGGAAAGCATGCAGACGATTCCACGGACGAATCGGGAGGTGACAAGGACGGTCGCTTCGTGGCGTCCACGCGACCCTGCCCTCGACCTCCTGCGCGGCCTGGCCCTCGTCCGCATCGTCACGTGGCACCTCTTCGCGCAGACGTGGCTCACATGGATCGCCGCCGTTCCCGTGATGTTCTTCATCGCCGGCACGCTGATTGACCCGAGTCGCTCGGGCTACATCGCGTTTGTCACGAAGCGCGCTCGTCGACTCCTCGTGCCTTTCTGGGTCTACGGCGGTGCCGTCGGCATTTTCACCACGGTCGTGGCCGTGGCTTCCTCGACGGAGCACCCACTCACCCTTTCGTCGCTGTGGACCTGGATCGTGCCGATCGTGGATCCCACGAGCGCCACGTGGACGAGTGGCTGGCTTTCGTCGCACCTCTGGTATCTGCGGGCCTATCTCTGGATCATCCTGCTCAGTCCGCTTCTTGTTCGGGCCGCCCGGCACCTGATCCACACCATCAGTACGGTCGCCGTGTCAGTGGTTGTGCTCGAACTGGCCGCGTCGACCCATGTTCTGGTGATCGGCCACGGGATTGTTCGCATACTTCTCGGCGATGCTCTCGTGTACGGGTGCTTCGCCGCCATCGGCATTTGGTATCGGGAAAACGGACCTCGCTTTTCCATACGTACACATAGCATCTTGGCTGTGGCGCTGATCGGCAGCGCATCCACATTCGCGGCTGTGGCCGGACTTCCGTTGGGCGGCGTGAACGCGTCGTATCCGGCCGTGTTCCTGCTCGGCCTGGGCACACTCTGCGCACTTGCTGCGATCGAAGGTCCGGCGCGACAACTCGGGTCGACTCCGTCGATAGCCAACGCCACGCGGCGCGTCTCGTCACGAGCTCTCACGATCTACCTGTGGCATCCGGCATGCATCGTCGTTGCCTCAGCCGTGATCGGCTTCGGTGGTGTCTTCGGATCGCTGGCGCTGGCGGGCATGACCCTGGCGTTGGTGACGGGCGCCGTTCTCCTCGTCGGCTGGGTCGAGGACATTGCCGGCGGCCCCCGGCGGGAGGTCGGTTGCCTCAGCGGAGCTGGGAGGGTCTCACCCCGAACGGGGCGCGTTCGTCTGGCCACCACGGTTGCTTCGCTCGTGCTCGCCGCGACGGTGCCGGTCGTTCGAAGTTCATGGGTCTCGGCCGCCGCCGTGCGCACGGTGAACTCAGGCAGCCTCGTGGCGAACGTGCCAGCCCCATCGGCTCGTCTCGCGCTCGCCGACTCCGCCTTTGCCGCCCCTGAGCTAGTACGTACACCTACGACTGCAGAAATCACCATTGCCGCTCCGGCGATCGTCTCCCCCGTTCCCTCGACCGAGGAACAACTGGTATTCCAAGCTCCCGTTACTGCGTTTGCGACCATTGAAACGACCGTGCCCACGCCGCCCGCGATGGCCAAGTCGTCGAGCCGGTCAGGGCGACGCGCCCAGGCCGTGACTACCACTCGACCCATGATCGCCAAGGCGACGCCAACCACGGTCGCGGCGCGATCGAAACCGCTGTTGGCCACCGCCGTCCTCACCAAGACGATCACCGCCCCGACCACCACGGTCGCGCCCGCAGCACTACCCGCCGACCGGCTCCAAGCGGCCTTCGACCTTTGGCGTCGTCAGGCTCAGCCGGCCATCACGTCGTCGATCGTGTCGGTGCGCGTTGGCACGCAAACGTGGACGGCTCGCTCGGCCGATGCGGGCGTCGACTCGAAGTATCAACCGACCGTTACGTTCATGGCGTCGAGCATCACGAAGACGTTCACCGCTGCGTTGGTCATGCGCGCCGTCGACCGCGGTGCTCTTCGGCTCGACGATCCAGTGCCCGCCCTCAACGGCTTGACCGTTCCCGTGCCGGCAGGCATCACTCCCCGCATGCTGCTGACCCACACATCGGGGCTCGTCGATTACCGAAATGCCAACGGATACGACGCCACTTCCCCGCTAACTCCCCTCGACGCCGTCGCCCTGTCGCTCAAGACGCCACTCGGCAGCGCGCCCGGAACGCAGATGACCTACGGGAATTCGAACTACCTCTACCTGGGTTTGTTGATCGAGCAGATCGAAGGTCGACCGTATGCCCAACTCATACGTGAACTTACGACGTCGGTCGGCTTGAACGACACCAAACTGGATGAGACCTCGCGACCAGGATGGATCGGCTTCTCCTCGGGCGGCATCGTCGCCACGGCGGCGGATCTGGCCACGTGGGGTCAGGCGCTGTTCACTCCGGGACGCGTGCTCAGCGATCGCGCGCTTGCCCTCATGACCACGATCGGCGACGTGAACCTGGGTCTCGGAGTCTGGCCGGCCTGTCCGTGCTCAACCGATCCGCAGGGCGTGAAGCACTCAACAGCGATCGGTCACCACACAGCTGACGGCGGCATGTTCTTCTTCCCCACCAACGGCATGACTGTCGTCGCCATGTTCGAGCCCATCGGTCACGACACCGACGGACGCATCGTTTCCCTCGCCGCCGCTCTGAACAATGCCCTCAACAGTGGTCTGAACACTGGGCTCTCCGCTGGCGTCAACAGTGGGCTCCCCACTGCCTCCGTCGCTTAAGCCGGGGCTGAAGCCGAACGCCAGGCCCGCCGGATAAGTAATCGTCAAGGGAAACTCGACGATCGTGGCCGCGGTGCGTGCCATGCGAACGGTCACACCGCCGGTCGCCGCGAGGTTGTCACCACGAGTCGCCACCACCGAGATCGACGATCCGGTGCCAACCGACCACGGGACGATGGACGGTGTTGCGGTCACCGACGCCGCGCCGCCCACCACGTTCACAAAAGGCGCAGTGCAGCACGTGAGCTCCGGTGAGTCGAGGCCGATAGCGACGTTTCCCGAAATCCACGGCACGGCGTTGAGGGTCAGCCGAGTCGACGAACCGACGAGCGTTGATCCGGACGACACGATGCGAGCGGCCCAGCCCGGCGAGCCGCCGGCCGCGGTCACCGCATGGGTGCCGCCCGACGTTCGCGCCGCCCGCGTCAACGCCTGCGTCAGTTTCACGGACTGCACAATCGGGGTACCCGCTCCTCCTGTCAAAGTCACTCGTACGCGCGCATATCGGTGTCCATCGAACACATACGGAATGGGACTGGGCGTGGCCCCAAACGATGTCACCGCAGTACCGTCCGGTCCGACATAGTTGAACGGTCCGGTCGCACTGTCGGAATACGCAACCTGCGTCGTCACGCGGGTGACCGCCGGGAACACCTCGACCTCAGCGAGATGCAGCCACTGAACGACCGGCTGCCAGACGCGAACGTAGCGCCCGACCGTACCGGCCGGGAGCGACACGACCGAGGGTGTTCCGACCTGACCGGCGAGTTGCACCGACGTCACGCCCGCCTGTGTCCGCGCCGCGGTGAAGGCGGCGGGAAGACTGGCGGAGCTTGCGGCGACCGGGAAGGGGTTCGTCGACACCATGACCCACAAGTTGCTGGCACGGCTCAAACAACACGCGTCGGTTCGATTCCACAGCCGGACCGTGTCGACCGAGGTCGTTGCCCCAAGGTCGACCTCCCACCAGCCCTGTTCAAGGTCGGAGTGGAACACCGACCCGGCGGCATAGCCGTAGATACCCGACGTGATCCCGTCGTTGCCGAACGAGGCGGCCCCTTGAAAGGCCACGGAGGACAGGCTGGACGATTTGCCAAGCGCGATATTCGTCGCCGTGGGCGTGGAGGTCGACGTCGCTCTCATCAGTCCGTAGATCGCGGCAGGTCCCGTGCCACCGGAGTCGAGCGTCGGTGACACCCAGGTCCCGCTTGCCGCGAACCCGGCGCCTACTGCGCTGAGTTGGAGGTCACCAGCGCCGTTGACGATCGTGTTGGTCAGGGTGCCCGGCGCCCAGTCGCTCGCCACGTCGAACAGACGTGTCGTGCCGGTCCCGTAGGAGTAGACACCTGCGACATTCGACGAGGTATTCGCCACGGACCCATAGTTGACGGCCAGCGCTGTCGCTTCGGCGGTCCCGGTCGACCCACCGGCACTTCCGACAACGGCGATCACCAGCGAAAAGACGCCGGCGAGCGCGGGCCAACGGCGCTTCGATTGCATTGGCTGTTCCTCGGCGTCCTGCCTGGCTTTCTGAAGTTCAGTTTTCGGAGGAAATCTTGAGAAACCTGTAGCTCAAGAATTCCGGTGAAGTCGTCGACAATCACCTCGTGACAACGTTGCCAGCTCCGGCGGCTGCGGTCGATTGGCGACCGATGATCCGTCGCGCCATCGCTGCCTCACTGATTGGTCTGACTGTGCGCGTGGCCACCATGTGGCGGGTCGGCCATGACGAGGGAGCCCGGGTCGTCGTTCGCTCGTGGCACGGATTCCCCTACGCCGACTACCTCGTGCCGTCTTCGAAATTCGTCGTCATCACATCGTCGTCAACCGTGGCGCTGTCGTTCACGGTGCTTGCCATCGTCGTGATCGCCGCGATTGGAAAACAGCACCCGGTTCGCACGCTGGGGTGGATGTTCAGCGGCGTCGGACTGCTCACTTCGCTAATCGTCGACGCGACCCTGCATCACCTCCGCTATCCCTACACCGATCCTGTGCGCATGCGCTGGGCCGTCGGTGCCGCCGTCGTCGTGATCGCCGTCACCGGATTGTGGTTCGCCCTCTCCGACCCGACCGCTCTCACCCGACTGCGCAACGGACTGCGCAACGGACACCGCGCCGCGACGCGCCTCGGCTTCGGGGTCGGCGCGGCGTCGCTCGGCCTCACCGTGGTTGTCATGGCGCTCTACGCCACCACCGGAAATCCAGCCCGCCTCCACTAGCAGTTCCCTAACCAACCCCTCCCAACCTTCACCCTGGAGTATCAAACACCATGTCCCTTTCATTCAAAAAACGTCGATGGACGCTGCGCACCGCAGTGACCGCCGCGCTTGTCGTGAGTGCCGTGCCGGCCGGAGCGGCGGTGCTCGTCTCCAACTTCATGACCGCCAACGTGTCGCGCAACGCCGCGTGCATCACCAAGATCGCCGGCCTCGACTCGGCCGCAGCAATCGTCACGACCAACGTCACCAACACCGGTACCGGCACCAGCGGCGTTTCGCTCCTCAACGAGACGATCACCCTGAAGAGCTTCGCCGGTGACCGCACCCTGGCCACCGACTCGATCCGAATTAAGAACACGTGCTCTAGCGCGATCAGGGTGTCGCTGAAGGCCGAGCCGGGTCTCGCCGCCGCCACCACGTCGGGCGACTGGACCGGTCTGGCCATGAACGTGTATCTCGGCACCAGGTCGATCACGTCGGCCGGCCCGCTCAATCCAGCCCTGTCACTCACCGACTTCGGCGCCGTCGCCGCCGATTGGGACCAGACGCCGATCCGGATCACGCCGCCGGTATCGGGCACCCTCGGTGTCGTGGCAGCCGCCACTACCGGTCAGGTCACCATCGCCGCCGGGTCCGAGGTGCAGCTCGCGGTCGTCGCCGACTCGGCCACGACCGCCCCCACAACCGGTACCGCCGTTCTCAACTACACGGTGCAAGCCACCCAGTGATCCATCTGACGGCAGGTCGTCTCCACAAAGACGTGGAGACGATTCTGCCGGTCGGGTCAGTGCAGCCATGCCGACAAACGTCGATGGGTGATGACGGATCCGGCGGCGTAGGCCGCGCTCTCACGAAGGATGCGTTGCACCGAACCAGTGGTGTTCGCCACGGGTGACACCCGAGCCTTCAGACCGACTTCCGACGCAATGGCCTTCACTCGTGCCGCGTGGTAGCCGTCGGTTACGACCACGACATCGGTGACCTTTCGCGCCTTGAGGAACCGGGCCGTGGCGGCCATCGATTCAAAGGTGTCGCGACCCTGCACCTCGCGGGCGATACGTCGATCGGGAACGCCGTTGCGGAGGAGGAATGCAGCCCCGGCCGACGCTTCGGTGGTCCGATCACCGACTTGGCGTCCACCAGTCACGACAATGAGCGGAGCCACTCCGCCGCGGTACAACGCCAACGCATGGTCGAGCCGGGCCCGCAGCACCGGCGACGGTTTCCCGTTGTATTGCGCAGCGCCGAGCACCACAATCGCCTGCGCCTTCCGATCACCAACTTCGTCGCGTGACGCCGCGGTCCACACGAGGGCCACGGTTCCCGCGCCGTAGAGACCAACCAACAACAGGGCCACCTTGATGACCCAACGGATCGGGCGGAGCCGAAGCCCGGCGAGACCGAGGACCCGGCTGAGCAGTCGGGGCGAAGGCAGCCCCGGGATCAGTCGAGTCTCGCCTTGGCCACGCGGAGGCGATGAATCGTCTCCTCCACCCCAATGAGCTCCAGTGCCTCGAATAGCGGAGGGCCAACCGTACGTCCGGTCACCGCGACGCGGATCGGTGCTTGCGCCTTCCCGAGCTTGAGCTCGACACTGGCTCCGACGCGTTCCACCATCAACTTGAGATCCTCAGCCAGCCACGGCGTGCTCGATGCGGCGGCAATGAATCCCTCGATCATGTGATGCGCGGCCGCCGTGTTCGAACCGGCCATCGTCTTCATCCACGCGTCGGGTTCCATGACCGGGGCATCGAAGAAGAAGTCGATCATCGTGGCCACGTCGGGCAGGAGCTTGACCCGCTCCTGCAGCATGGGGGCCATATGACGAAGTACCACGCTGTCGGCCCACGCGGCGGGAAGGAACGGCCGACAACGCTCGATGAAGTCATCGATGGACAGCATTCGCACGTATTCCGCGTTCATCGCCGTGAGTTTCACGATGTCGAAGAACGCGGGCGATGCATTCACGTCTTCGAGTCGGAACTCATCGATCATCGTCTGCACGCTTACGAGCTCGCGATCGTCGGAGAGCGACCAGCCAAGGAGCACAAGATAGTTCCGCATCGCTTCGGGCAGGATGCCGAGATCGCGAAAGTCTTCGAGGGCGACCTTGTCGCGACGCTTCGACAATTTCTGACGCTTCTCGTTCACGAGCACCGGCACGTGAGCGAACACGGGCAGGTCGAGATCCGGGGCGAGGGCTTGCCACAGAAGCAACGCCTTCGGTGTGTTCGGGAGATGCTCCTCGCCGCGGACCACATGCGAGATCCGCATGTCGATGTCGTCGACGACATTGGCGAGCAGAAACATGACGCCACCGTTGGACCGCTGAATGATGAAGTCTTCGATTCGCGAGTTCTCGAACTCCGGCGTGCCGCGAATGAGATCAACGACGACGGTCGTACCTTCGTCGGGCGTGCGAAAGCGCACCGCCCCCGCCGTGAGGCCAGCGGTACGGCAATAGCCGTCGTATCCCCGCTCGGCTTCGGCCGCACCGAAGTTGGCGGAGTTCCGAAGACGCGCGTCGTCGGCCGAACAGGTGCAGTAGTAGGCGAGCCCCTCGTCGAAGAGCCGGGAAATGGCGGCGGCGTACAGGTCGGTGCGCTGGCTCTGGAAGTACGGCCCTTCGTCCCAATCGACGCCGATCCACCGCATGGCCGACTGGATTCCCTCGACCCACTCGTCCTCGTTCCTCTCGGTATCCGTGTCCTCGATGCGCAGAACCAGGCTGCCGCCGGTCTGGCGGGCAACGAGCCAGTTGAACAGGGCCGTCCGGGCGCCACCCACGTGGAAGAACCCGGTGGGCGACGGCGCGAAGCGAAGACGGGGAGGAGCGTCGGACATCAGCACCAACCTACTGGCCCCTTCGGACCCTGAGCCCGGAAGCCAGCTAGAGCGCCGTTCGTGACCGTCAGCTCTGCCTGATCGTTGCCGGACCCAGCCACACCACCAGCCTTAGTGACCGTCACCCTCGCCGATGATCGGGGGCTTATCACTCCACGGGAAGTCGATCCAGCGATCGGTCCGCCGCCAGACGTAGTCGCACTTGACCACAGACTGGGGCTTCTCGTAGATCACCGCAGTGCGCACTTCCTTGACCGATGAGCCCACGAATTCGAGGACTGTCCGAAGGGTATGGCCGGTATCGGCAACATCGTCGACGATCAGCACCTTGCGGTCGGTGAGGTCAACGAGGTTGAGCTGCGGCGGCAACATCACCGGGAAGTCCAGGGTTTCACCAATGCCGGTGTAGTACTCCACACTCATCACGAACACGTTCTTGATCGACAGCGCATAGCCGAGGCTGCCAGCCGGCAGCAGGCCACCACGGGCGATCGCAAGAATGATGTCGGGCACCCAACCTTCGTCGGCCACGATCTGCGCCAATTCTCGGCTGCCGCTACCGAAGAGCTCCCAAGTGAGGATTTCTCGTTCGGAAGCAGGAGGAGGAGCCATGAGGGTCCGAGGATAGCGAGGCTGAGCACCGGGCCTCGTCGGCCTCGGCTCGGACTCTGCTCGGACTCTGCGGAGGCGCCCCACAATCGGTGGAGTCGGACGTAGCCTGGCGTGATGCGAGTCGACCTGAACTTCTACGGACACGTGCCGATGACCGATGCCGGCGATAGCGGCCCCGCCCCGACTGACCGTCGCTACGGCAACGCCGACTTCATCGCCGGATACGAGAACCTGGCCAACTGGTGCAAGACGGCCGACGACATCGGTATCCACTGCGTGTGGTTTACCGAGCACCACTTCCAATACGAAGGCTACGAGGTCACGCCCAACCTGGTGCTCTTCGGTCTGGCCATGGCCCAGCACACCAAGAACATTCGTCTCGGTCAGATGTTCAACGTTGTCCCGCAGTGGCATCCGCTGCGGCTCGCCGAAGACTTCGCCATGGCCGACATTCTCACGGGCGGTCGCATGGAGTTCGGCGTCGGACGTGGCACGGTGCCCCGTGAGGCATTGGCCCTCGGCAGTCGGGTAGCGAGCGGCGACAACGACATGAGTGCAAAGGATGATGCCTTCAACCGTGAACAGTTCGAGGAGGCGATGGAGGTCATCAAGGCGGCCTGGTACAACGAGCGCTTCTCTTTCACCGGCAAGCACTATCAGTTCCCGCCGGCCGGTATTCCTGATCGCGGACACACGGTCACCGACCTCACACTGGTGCCGAAGCCCACCCGCACCGTGCCGATCTTTCAACCCGTCACCTCGGGCGAGACTATGGAATATGTGCCCCGGGTTGGCCACCAGGGCGTCTACTGGCTCATGCACCCCGACTTCCTCGCGCCCC
>JAYSTV010000057.1:0-1785 GCA_043719425.1 Acidimicrobiia bacterium
GATGATCGCCTCGCAGCGACGTTTGGCTTCGAAGGCCGCTTGGAGAAATGGCTGGCGTGTCGCGGTGGCGCGATCAACCTCGGCCTGGGAAGCCACAAGGCTCTGTTCGGCGGTGGTGAGTTGTTGTTGTGCCGGTCGTCGGCCGAGGAGTCGATGTTCGGTGAGGTTGGCTTTCAACGAGTTTCCGCGTATACCTTTAAGCGCGCTTCAGCCCGGGGATCTCGTCTTCTTCAAGATCGACCTCGGTCACATGGGTATGTACATCGGAGGAGGCATGGTCATTCACGCCCCACAAACCGGAGACGTCGTGAAAATCTCGCCGCTCTCCAACTTCAATGTGGTCGGCGCATCCCGCCCAGGATGAGCACACAAATGTGAAGGACGGCATCGACAACAAGATCGACACGTCCTTCGCGCCCTCCGCTCCACCAAGCCAGACAAATTCGGCGAGAAGCTTGCCCTCACCGACCTGCTGACAGTGGCGTGAGGCGTTCGCTGGCGAGGCACCCGAACACGACTGCCAGCGCGGCAACAAGTTCGAACTCGATGAGCACATCGGCCCACCCGAACCGCCCCTTGGGGTGTGTCCGGGTGCTGATCGCGACTGGCAGGTCGGTCCCGGCAGCGAAGGCAGATTCGCCTCGGTGGTCTGCCCGTCTCGGGCGAGGGTCTCGACAGGTGGCAAAGTAGACGTCGCCGCCAAGGTGGGGATGTTGGCGTGGACGCATGTATCGCCAGGGTCGGTGCTACCGAAAGCCAGATTGATCTGTGTGCCGGTTGCGGTCCGAAGACTGATATGCGGCCTGCCGTCGATCGGTTCGGAGAAGGCGAGCACGATCTCGTCGGGACCGGTTGTTGACCGGGCACCGGTCGCCAGGGAAGGTTCGGACGAAGAAACTGTGGGCATCGGCGGCGGCTGTCCGCCGAAACCGGCTAAAGGCGACGCAGAAGATGACAGCACTTACGCGGCCGCCATGGAGAAGTTAAAGAGGTGCGGTTGGTGTTCGGCATGGACACAGCAAGACAGCAATTTCGAATTCGGTGATCCGATCCCTGCTTCGCTCCGAACAACCACTATTGCAAAGCAATTGCAGTAGGATGAGATCCGCCCAACGTCGTCGAGGGGTGTTATGCGTCATCGCAAATCAGTGTCAACGATTGTCGTTGGCGTTTCGTTGTGTGTCTTCTTGGTCGCGTGTGGCGGCAGCTCGAACAGCACGAACGACAGCGCAGCTGCGCGGTTGCTGGTCGCCAAGTTCTCGTGTCCAGTGGCGGCGGCCGCGACGGCTGGAGCCACGGCGGCTGGGCCGCTGGGTGGCGGCAAGGTGCGGATAGTGACAACGGTGGCGCCGATCACGTCGATCGTCGCCAACATTGCTGGTGACAAGGCCGACGTGCACGGGGTCATCCCCGAAGGTGAGGACTCACACACGTATGAGCCGAAACCGAGCGTGGCGGCGCTGTTATTGACGGCCGACGTCGTGTTCGTCAACGGTCTCAAACTGGAGGACCCGACCAAGGACATCGCTTACAGAAACATTCCGAAGGGCGGCGAGGTCGTCGAGTTGGGAACGTTGACAATCAACCCGGCCGAATACATCTACGATTTCTCGTTCCCCAAGGATGGCGGGAAACCGAATCCGCATCTGTGGACGAATCCACCGATGGCGAAGTGCTACGCCGCTATCGCCGCCGCGGCGATGTCGAAGGCCGACCCGGCCAACGCGTCGTACTATCTGGACAACTACGGGAAGTATTCGGCGAAGCTCGATCAGCTCGACCAAC
>JAYSTV010000561.1:0-13010 GCA_043719425.1 Acidimicrobiia bacterium
CGGCGAACTGACGGTGACCCAATGAATCTCGGGACTCTGCTTCCGGTTGCCGGATTCTTCTCACCCGTGCTCACCCAATGAACCTCGGCACGATTATCGGGACCCATCCGGCCGCCGCCGCCGCCCTCCGCATCGGTGCCGACACGGTCACCTACGGCGAGCTACGGGCCGCCGTGGGTGCGTTGCGGGGCGGTCTCATCGCCCATGGACTCAAGCCGGACGACCGCGTGGTGCTGGTCATGTCGTCGGGCCGCCAGTTCATCGACTCGTACTTCGCCGTGCTCGGCGCCGGAGCGGTGGCCGTGCCCCTCAACCCGCAGAGCCCCACGGCTGAGCTCCTACGCGAAATCGAAGCCGTCCGCCCCACGATGCTCATCACCGGCCCCATGGGCACGGCCGTCCTCGCCGGCCACCTCGACGCGATGCAGGGCCTGACCGTGGTCGCCCCCGAGAGCGCCGGGTTCGCCGGCGCCGTGGCCTTCGAGACGGTCGCCGCCGGAACCCCGGGCCCGATCGTGGAGCGCGCCGATAGCGACCTGGCCGCGCTGATGTTCACCAGCGGCACTGCCGGCTCGCCCAAGGCCGCCATGCTCACCCACGGCAACCTGCGCTCCAACCTCGAACAGATGCAGGCTCTGGGCGAAGGCCAGCTGCGATCGACCGACGTGGTCCTGGGCATTCCGCCGCTGTTTCATATCTACGGCCTCAACGGCACGCTCGGCGTCACGCTGTCGGCCGGTGCCTGTCTCGTTCCTGTCGATCGTTTCGATCCGAGCACGACCGTCGCCACGATTGCGTCGGCCAAGGTCACGATCCTCGCCGGGGCCCCGCCGGTCTATGACGCTCTCGTGTCGCTTCCCGCCGATGCCGCCACCCGAGAGCAGTTCGCCTCACTTCGTCGTGCGGTGTCAGGTGCGTCGAAGCTCGATCCCGCCACCGCACGCGCCTTCGTCGAGCGCTTCGGTATTCCGGTGAGCGAGGGCTACGGCCTCACCGAGGCGTCGCCGGTCGTTACCTCCGCTGTCAGCCTCACGCCCCGAGCTGGGACCATTGGCGTGCCGCTGCCGGGCGTGAGCGTGCGTCTCGTCGACGAATCCGGCGACGATGCCCTGGTCGACGACGCCGGCGAAATCTGGGTCAAAGGTCCGAACGTCTTCCCCGGCTACTGGGAGGACCCCGAGGCCACGGCACGAGTGCTGACCGCCGACGGTTGGCTGAAGACCGGCGACATTGCCGTCGCCGAGGCGACAGGCGAGTTGACCATCGTCGACCGAGCGAAAGATCTGATCATCGTGTCGGGCTTCAACGTGTATCCGGCCGAGGTCGAAGAAGTCCTGGCGGCGCACCCGGACGTGGTCGATGCGGCCGTCGTCGGCGTACCCCATCCCCACAGCGGCGAGACGGTGCGCGCCTTTGTTGTTGCCCGCCCGGGTGCCGTGATCGAGGCCGACGCACTGATCGCCTTTTCCATGCGTCAGCTGGCCCGCTACAAGTGCCCGACCTCGGTCGAGGTCGTTGCGGAACTACCGAAGGGCCTGCAGGGCAAAGTGCTCCGTCGCTCCCTCACCTGACCGGTCGACCACGGTCGTTGCCCGGCGAGGAGCAGCTGCGCTGCTGAGAAGGAACCCGGCGAAGAGGAACACGATGCCGGTCGTGAGGGTGATCGAGAAGGCTCGCATCTCACCGAAGCGAGCGTTGAGGGTGCCGCTGGCCGAGAGCGTCGCCGTACCCAACGCTAGGAGGCCGAGCCCGCCGGCGCGTCGCCCAGCCCCGACACCGATGCTGCCGGCCCGCCGAGCCCGAAGCACGCCGATCACGCCGAAGATGGTGCCGGCGAACACGATCAGCGCAGGGATCCCGGAACCCAGCGCGGCGAAGAGGCGCGGGCCGATCGGAAACACGTCCTTGCCCCGAGGCAGCTTCGCGCCGGCCACCGGGGCCGTGAAGGGTGCGGCGAAGACCACGCCGACGGCGACGGCGGAGAACATCGCCACGGTCCAGGTGACCCGTGAGCTGAAGCGGCGAGGGAGCTGGAGCTGAAGTTGCCCGGCCGCCAGGAAGGGCACGTTGACGATGGCCCCGAAGGCATAGAACACCCGGAACGTGATGCCGCTCCAGCCGGCCATGGCGCCATAGGCGAGAGCGAGCGCACCGATGGCGAAGAACAGCAGCGAAATGGACCAGGAGAGGTCCTGGGGCCGGCGCCGCACCGTCCAACGCTCGAATGTGGACGCCCCGAAGGCGATCGCCACGAGCGCAGCGGCAACAGCAAGCGCAGTGGTGAGCACCCACGCATTCTCGCCTGTCGACGGAGTGGCGGACGACCGCGGCGAAACGCTTGTGAATTTGTGCACAAGCGGCCTAGCGTGAGGAGAGTGTCCAAGGACGTGCGTCGGATTCCCGACGCCACGATTGCTCGTCTGCCCCGCTATCACCGGGCTCTGCTGGAGTTGGTTGCCGCCAAAGCGGCCACGGTGTCGTCAGACGAACTGGCCGATCTCGCCGGGTTCAATGCCGCCAAGGTCCGCAAGGACCTGAGCTATCTCGGCACGTACGGCACCCGCGGGGTCGGCTACGACGTCGACAACCTCCGTCGCCAGATCGGCCGTGAGCTGGGCCTCACCGAGAGTTGGCCGGTCGTTATCGTCGGGATCGGCAACCTCGGCCGGGCCCTGGCCACCTACAGCGGCTTTGCCACTCGGGGTTTTCGCATCGCTGCTCTGCTCGACGCCGATCCGACCAAGGCCGGTTCGGTGGTCGGGACGCTCGCCGTGCGCAAGACCTCGGAACTCGAGGCGATTGTGCAGGCCGAAAAGGTCGCCATCGGAATCATTGCCACGCCTGGCGCGGCAGCCCAGGACGTGGCCGATCAACTGGTCGCAGCGGGCGTGAAGTCGATCCTGAACTTTTCACCGGCCGTGCTCAACGTGCCCGAGGGCGTGGCCGTGCGAGGCGTCGATCTCGCCGTGGAACTGCAAGTGCTGAGCTACTACCAACACCACCGCGGCGATGGTCTGGTGGTGTCGGCATGAACGACCGCGTGCGGCGGGTCACCTCGGTTTTGCTCGTTCCCCAGGATGCGAAAGACTTAAGCGCTGTGTGCGCGTCAACCACGATCCACGGAGGGATGAGCTGATGTCGCTCGTCGTCGTTGGTCTGCACCATCGCACCGCCCCGATCGACGTCCTTGAGCGGGTCACCATTCCGCCCGCCGGGTTCGCCAAGGCCCTCGCGCACATTCGCAGTGGCGACGACATTGCCGAAGCCGTGATCGTGTCCACGTGCAACCGGACGGAGATCTACGCGGTGTGCGAGACCTTCCACGGTGCGCTCGCTCAGCTACATCGCTTCCTGACCGACTGCTCGGGTCTCCCGCTGGATCGCATTGCCCCGCACCTGCTCACGGCGTACGACGATGCAGTCGTCCGTCATCTCTTCACCGTCACGTCGGGCCTCGACTCGGCGGTTGTCGGCGAGACGGAAATTCTCGGTCAGGTCAAGACGGCATTCGACGTTGCCCTCGCCGAACAGAGCACCGGCCCGCACCTGGCTTCGCTGTTCCGTCATGCGCTCGAGACCGGCAAACGGGCCCGCACCGAAACGGCCATTTCGCGGGGCACGGCGTCGGTCTCGCACGCCGCGGTGGAGTTGGCGGCGGATCGGCTCGGATCGTTGACCGGCCGTTCCGTGCTCGTGTTGGGCACCGGCGAGATCGGCGTGTCAATGGCCACGGCGTTGCAGAACGCCGGCGTGGGCGATGTCTTCGTCGCCAACCGCACGCGGCAAAAGGCGGCGTCGCTGGCGTCGCGAATCGGGGCAATCGCAGTTGCGCTCCAAGACCTGCCCGCCGCACTCGAACAGGTCGACGTGCTCCTTACCGCCACATCCTCGGACAGTGCGGTGCTGGGTCGCGACGATCTTGTTGCCGTGATGGCCGCTCGCCAGGGTCGACCGTTGTTGGTCGTCGATACCGGCCTGCCCCGTGACGTTGATCCGAGCTCGGCCTCGGTACCCGGCATCACGCTGCTCGACCTCGACGCCATTCGCACCTTCGTTGAGCTCGGTCTCGACGGTCGTCGTCGCGAAATCGACCATGTGCGCGACATCGTCGCTGAAGAAGTCGATCGGTACCGGGCGGGAGCGTCGGCACGTCTGGTGGCGCCCGTGCTGGTGTCGATGCGGGCCCAGTTCGAATCGGTACGAGTGGCTGAGTTGGATCACGTCGAAGCTCGCCTGGCGCAGCTGGCGCCCGCTGACCGCGAACTCGTTGACACGATCACTCGTCGACTCGTGGCCAAGTTGGCGCACACGCCCACGGTCCGGTTGAAGGATGCGGCCGGAACGATCCGGGGTACGCGCATGGCCGACGCGTTGCGCACGCTGTTCGATCTCGACGGCCTCGATGGCGTTCACGGCCACGAGGCCGACGCGCTCGGCGATGCGCCGGATTCGCAGCCCTCGTAGATGACGCGCCCCGTTCTTCGGGCGGCTACGCGTTCGAGCCCGCTGGCACGATGGCAGACCTCGTTCGTTGCCGCTCGATTGGCGGCCATCGGTATCGATGTCGTCGAAGTGCTGGTGGACACGCTCGGGGATCGCACCCAGGCGGCGAACACGCCGCTGCATTCGATCGGCGGTCAGGGCGTGTTTGTCAAGGAGGTGCAGGCCACCGTCCTCGCCGGTGATGCCGACCTCGCCGTCCACTCGGCCAAGGACCTTCCCGCCAACACCCCCGACGGGCTCCTTCTGGCCGGGGTTCCCGCTCGCGGTGAAGTCCGCGACATGCTCATCGGGTCCACACTCGATGGGCTCCCACGCGGCGCGGTGATCGGCACGGGGTCGGTCCGCCGTCGGGCTCAGCTCCTTCATATGCGCGCTGACCTTTCCTTCGGGGAGGTTCGCGGGAACATCGGCACCCGATTGGCCAAGGCAAATCAGTTCGACGCAATTGTTCTCGCTCGCGTTCCTCTGGAACGGTTGGGTCTCCTCCACGGCATCCACGGCGAGATTCTCTCCACCGATGTGATGCTGCCGATGATCGCCCAAGGGGCCATCGCCGTCGAGTGTCGGACCGATGATGAGGCGGCGATCGAAGCGTTGGCGCTGATCGATGATGCGATTGCCCATGCGGCAGTCGATTGTGAGCGCGCATATCTTCGTCGACTGGGTGGTGGCTGCGAGCTTCCTGTCGGCGCCCTCGCGTCGGTCGACGGTGACACCATCACCCTCGATGCGCTCGTCGCCGCCCACGACGGTTCGCGGGTGATCCGTCGAACGGGAACGGCGCTTCTCGTTGATCGCGTTGGCCTCGGAGCGCGACTGGCCGACGAGATCCTCAGCGCCGGCGGTGCGGCCCTTCTGTCGAATCTCGGGTGATGAACGCGCGGCCGCTCGACGGACGAACGATCGTCGTGACCCGCGCCGCCGCGCAAGCCGGTCCCTTTGTCGCGGAACTTCAGGCTCTCGGTGCGTCGGTCCTGGAGGTGCCGTTGATCGAGATCGTGGATCCGGCCGACGGCGGCGCGTCGTTGCGGGCCGCCGTCGCGTCGATCGGACGCTACGACTGGGTCGTGCTCACGTCACCGAACGCAGCCGCGCGGTTCGCCGCCGCGCTCAACCGGGGTCCAACGCCCGCCTTGGCCGTCGTCGGCCCCGGAACGGCGGCCGTGCTGACCGAAGCAGGTTTGACGGTGGCATTGATTCCGGATCGAAGTGTCGGCGAAGGACTGGTCGACGCTTTCCCCGCCGGTCGTGGACGTGTGCTCCTACCCAGAGCCGCCGTGGCTCGTGATGTTGTCCCGCTCGGACTGAGCGCCAAAGGCTGGACCGTCGACGAGGTCGAGGCCTACGACACCCACCCAGTCCCCGCCGACCCGACGCTCACTCCGCAGATTGCCGCCGCCGACGCCATCGTGTTCACCTCATCGAGCACGGCCGCGTCGTTCCTGGCGTCCTTCCCCCTCAATGCTCTCCCACCGATGGTCATTTCCATTGGCCCTGAGACAACGGCCACGTTGCAATCAGCCGACGCCCCAGTAACCGCCACCGCCAACCCCCACACCCTCCCCGGCCTGGTCTCGCTCTTGCGAGAGAGGTTGCCCGGATAAATGATGGCTCTTCACCTCCGTTCGTCGAACGGAGGTGAAGAGCAGACCCCGACCGAGCGGAACTCCGCCGAGACCAACACGGCTCGGGCGGTAACTTGAGCGACCATGTCAGACAGCGCATCGCCTGCCCCAAAGTTCGCCGCCCACGTTGCTGCCGTGGAGACCCGCCCGGGATACGTCCGCCCCGCCGCCTTTGGGGTCGGGCTGGCGACTGTCGCCCCATCGGGCAAGGTCCTCGATACCGCCTTCCCGATGGTCAACCTCGGTGAGAACTTCGGTGCCGCGGCCGTCCTCGCCGACGTGTCGGGCTGGACCGGCGCCACGGGTTCGATGAACCTCGGCGCCGACGTTCTCGACGCGGCGATCGCCGCGTTTGCCGAGTTCGACGGCGATGGGGAGTCGCACCCGAACATCGACGCCGTGAAGGCCGCTCGCCATGCCCTCGACATCGCGCCTGCCGTCGGCGGTCGTCGGCAACCTGTGGTCGTGTTCATCAGCGCGCTTACCGATGTGCCGACGGGTCCGAGCGATGTGTACCTCCGCCTGCACCTCCTCAGCCATCGTAAGGTGCCGCCTCACGGAGTGTCTCTCGACGGGGCCTTCGGTCACTTGAACAACGTTGTGTGGACCAATCTCGGTCCCTTCGATCCCAACGGCTTCGACGAACTCAGGTTCGGCCTACGGGCCAACGGTGCAGAGTTACGTGTGCATAGCATCGACAAGTTCCCGCGGATGACGGACTACGTGATCCCGTCCGGCGTTCGTATCGCCGACGCCGACCGCGTGCGCCTCGGCGCTCACCTGGCTGAGGGCACCACGGTGATGCACGAGGGCTTTTGCAACTTCAACGCGGGCACGCTCGGCGCGTCGATGGTCGAAGGACGCATCAGCGCCGGCGTCGTGGTCGGCAACGGCTCTGACATTGGCGGCGGTGCGTCGATCATTGGCACGCTGTCCGGCGGCGGCAAGGAGACGATCCGCATCGGCGAGAAGTGCCTTCTTGGCGCCAACAGCGGCCTCGGCGTCTCGCTCGGCGACAACTGCATCGTCGAGGCCGGCTGCTACATCACTGCTGGCTCGCTCATCCGGCTCCCCGACGGCGGCGTCGTCAAAGCGAGGGAGCTCAGCGGCGAGTCGAACATGCTGTTCCGACGTCACAGCCAAACCGGAGCGCTCGAGATGCGCCCCAACGGGGTCACGTGGGAAGGCCTGAACGCCGCGCTGCACAAGAACTGATGGCTGAGCTCCGCGGCCGCTGCCTCTGCGGTGCTGTCTCGTTCGTGATGTCGGCGCCCGCTCGCGACGTCATCAACTGCCATTGCGAACGCTGTCGACGCTTCACCGGTCACTTCATGGCCGGCACGGCCACCACGCTCGAGCACATCACCATTGATGGCGAGGCGTTCGTCCGGTGGTTCGAGCCGAGCCCAGGTGTCGGCTACGGCTTCTGTGAAACGTGCGGGTCATCGCTGTTTTGGCGGACCGACACGAAACCCGAGCACCTGTCGATATGTGCCGGCACCATCGATCCGCCCACCGGACTGCGCACAACGCAGGCCTGGTGGACCGATCATGCCAGCGATTACCACGAGCGCGACGCGTCGCTCGAGGAGTTCACGACCGAATAGCGCCTGGACGTCCGGAGCACGCCAGAATGTGCAAATGGCCGGTTACTCGGGCACTCCGCTCCCTCGCAAAATCGGGGTGAAGGACACGTCGACAGTGGCAATTGTGTGGGCCAACGACGTTGGACCAGCGCTGTTCGAGATCACGGCGACGGCGCCGGCTGCGGCGAACGGTGTCGACATCGTGCTCGCCTTCGTCACCCACGAAACCGAACTGCGGTCCAGCATCGCCGCGTGGTCGAAGCAGATCAACGTCGACGGGATGATCTGGATCTGCTGGCCGAAGAAGGTGGCCCGCAAGATCGTGCCCAGCGACATCACCGAGGACCTGTTGCGTGACGTGGTCCTCCCGATGGGCCTGGTCGATGTGAAGGTCTGCGCCATCGACGACGTGTGGTCCGGCCTCAAGATCATGTGGCGCAAAGAACTCCGGGCATCGAAGGCGCGCCCAAGTCGGTCGATTCCGTGAACCGGAGGCTCGCTTTGGACGTATTTGGGCGCGGTTCTCAGGTTCGCGACCCCTACAGGCTCAGCGCGGGCGTACCGTAGAGGACATGTCTTGGTTCCGAAAGTCCATCGAGATGCCCACCGCCGACACTGCTCTGCCCGGCCGCGCTGAGGCGATGCCGATTCGCACGGTGCACCACGTGAGCGGCCGTCCGTTTGTCGGCCCGTTCCCCGACGGTTTCGAGACCGCCGTGTTCGGCTTCGGCTGCTTCTGGGGAGCTGAGCGCAAGTTCTGGCAGGCGCCCGGCGTGTGGACCACGGCTGTTGGCTACGCCGGCGGTATCACCCCGAATCCGACGTATGAAGAAGTGTGCTCCGGCCGTTCCGGACACAACGAGGTCGTTTTGGTGGTGTGGGACACCGAACTCACTGACTTCGAAGCGATGTGCCGGCTCTTCTGGGAGAACCACGACCCCACCCAGGGCATGCGTCAGGGCAACGACGTGGGTACCCAGTACCGGAGCGGAATCTATGTACACACAGCAATGCAGCGGGCGATTGCCGCGGCGACCAAAGCTGCCTTCCAGGAACGATTGACGGCCAAGGGTTTCGGCGAGATCACCACGGAAATCGCGGACCTCGGACCCTTCTTCTATGCCGAGGACTACCACCAGCAGTACCTCTCGAAGAACCCGATGGGATACTGCGGCCTGGGCGGGACCGGCGTGAGCTGTCCGGTCGGCGTGGCGAAGGCCGAACCACTTTCGCTCGGCTGACGATCGCGCGCTCGCGCGCTCGCCCGTTGCGCCGCCGCCAACGTCCACAGAAGGCCACCCGTAGGATCGGACGGGTGAGTGTTCCGATTCCCGAGCGACGCATGCGTCGACTCCGCCAGTCTCCGGCCATGCGTCGCCTCGTTGCCCAGACCACGCTGAGGACCGACGATCTGATTGCCCCGCTGTTCGTCCGCCAAGGCATCGCTGCGCCGAACCCAATTGCGTCGCTTCCCGGCGTGTCGCAGCACACCGTCGATTCGCTCCGCAAAGAGGTCCACGAACTAGCTGAGCTCGGCGTGCCGGGGATCATCCTCTTCGGTGTGCCGGCCACCAAAGACGCGGAGGGGTCGCAGTCCTGGGCCGACGACGGCATCGTGCAGGTCGCGCTGCGCCAGCTCCGGTCCGACATGGGTGACGCCATGGTGATCATGGCCGATCTGTGCGTTGATGAGTACACCAGCCATGGTCACTGCGGCGTGCTCGACGCCCACGGCAACGTCGATAACGACCTCACCATCAAAAACTACGCGCGCATAGCCAAAGCACAGGCCGACGCCGGCGCACACGTGATCGCCCCGAGCGGCATGATGGACGGCCAGGTCGCAGCGATCCGCGCCGGGCTCGACTCTGCCGATCACACGAACGTGCCGATCCTGGCCTACGCCGCCAAGTACGCCTCGTCGCTCTACGGTCCGTTCCGCGATGCCGTCGACGTGCACATCGTGGGCGGGGGCGATCGCAAGGGTTACCAGCAGGACTACCGCAACGGGCGCGAGGCCCTCGACGAAGTCACGCTCGATCTCGACGAAGGGGCCGACATGGTCATGGTCAAACCAGCGGTGACCTACCTCGACATCATCGCGAAAGTACGCGCGCTGACGAATGTGCCGATCGCCGCCTACCACGTGAGCGGTGAATACGCGATGATCCATGCGGCTGCCGAACGCGGATGGATTGATGGTCCTGCCGTGGCCCTCGAACAGCTCACAGCGGTCAAGCGGGCTGGAGCCGACATGATCCTCACGTACTTCGCTCGCGATCTTGCCTCCACGGTGCTTCGATGATCTGTACACGTACGGATTGTCCGTTCGGCGGCTCAGCGGACTGCGCGAGCGCCGATGGGAGTGGGTGCCACACCACGAACGCGTCGGCCTATGCCCGCGCCTGTGAAGTCCTCGTTGGTGGCGTGAACTCGCCCGTGCGAGCGTTCCGGAGCGTGGGCGGCATTCCCTACGTCGTCGCTCGCGGCGAGGGTGCATACGTGTGGGACGTGGAGGGCACCCGCTACATCGATCTCGTGCAGTCCTACGGCGCCTCGATCGTTGGTCATGCCCATCCGGTGGTGGTCGACGCCATTCGCAAGACGGCCGGTCAGGGCACCACGTTCGGGGCGCCGACGTATCGCGAGATCGTGCTCGCCGAAGCTATGTGTGATCGGGTCCCGGGCCTCGAGATGGTGCGGATGTGTTCGAGCGGCACCGAGGCGGCCATGAGCGCGATCCGTCTCGCCCGCGGCATCACCGGTCGGCACAAGGTGCTGAAGTTCGCCGGCTGCTATCACGGTGCGAGTGACTCGCTGCTGGCCGCCGGCGGCAGTGGCGTGGCCACACTTGGGCTTCCTGGCAGCGACGGCGTGCCTCCGTCGGCGGTCGCCGACACCATCGTGGCGCCGTACAACGTGGTGCCCGAGATCGGGTCCGATGTTGCTGTTGTGGCCGTGGAGCCGATCGCCGCCAACATGGGCCTGGTGGCCCCTGCACCGGGCTTCCTGAAGGCGCTTCGTGAGGCCTGCGATCGCGCCGGTGCGCTTCTCCTATTCGATGAAGTGATCACGGGGTTTCGCCTCGGCAACGGCGGCGCCACAGCCTGGTCGGGCGTGACCCCCGACATTTGGTGCTTCGGCAAAATCATCGGCGGAGGTTTGCCGGTTGGTGCGTTCGGTGGCTCCAAGGCCGTCATGGCCCACCTGGCTCCGCTCGGTCCCGTCTACCAGGGCGGCACGCTTTCGGGCAATCCGCTGGCGATGGCCGCCGGACTCGCCGCCCTGTCCTTGTGCACCGACGATGCCTACGCCGAGCTGGAAACGACCGCTGTCTCATTTGCCAGCGCGCTTATGAATGCCATAGCAGCCTCGGGTATGCCGATCCAGGTCCCGCAGGTCGGCACCATTGTTGGATTGCAGCTCAGCGCTACTCCGGTCAACAACTACGACGAAGCCAAGGAGGCCAACACCAACGGTCTCTACGCTCCCTTCTTTCACGCGATGCTGTCGCGTGGCGTGGCCATGGCTCCCGGTGCCTATGAGGCCCTGTTCCCGTCGTTCGCCCACACGCCGGCCGACCTCGACGCGGTTGTGAACGCCGCCGGGGAATCCGCTGCGGCCGTGATGGCCCGTCGCTGAACGACACCCGTCCGATGGCGAGTTCGGTGGGGACGTCAACCCCAAAGGTCGTCGTGATCGGGGCCGGGTTCGGCGGGTTGCGAGTCGTGAGGGGACTGCGAGATGCCGAGGTCGATGTGACCCTGATCGACTCGAACAACTTCCATACGTTTCAACCATTGCTCTATCAGGTAGCAACCGCCGGACTCGATGCCGACGAGATCTGTTTTCCCGTCCGTGGCATCCTGCGTCGCCACCCTCGCGCCAGGTTCATTTTGGGGACGGTCACGGCCGTTGACCTTGAAGCTAGAACAGTGACCGTCGACGGCGATCGTACGTTCACCTATGACTATCTCGTGGTTGCCGTTGGGACCGTGTCGGCCTCGTTCGGCATCGCCGGCGTCGACGATTACACCTTTGCGCTCAAAGAGATTGATCACGCGCTGGCGCTGCGGACCCACCTGCTTCGGAAATTTGAGCAGGCGAGTGCCCGCGGATCGTCCGACGATCTGAGTGTCGTGATCGTCGGCGGCGGCCCAACCGGAGTCGAAACGGCCGGAGGCATCCGCGAACTCGTCGACCGGGTCTTGAAGAAGGACTTTCCCGAGCTCGAGGTGGAGCGCACTTCTATCTCGCTCGTTGAGGCCGGTCCTCGTGTCCTCGGGCCGTTTCACGAGTCGCTATCGGAGCGAGCCGCCTCCACCTTGCGGAGGCGCGGTATCAACGTTGTGCTCGGCACCGGGGTCGACCATGTTGAAGACGGAGCGGTCGTGCTCGCCGACGGCCGCCGCCTGCGAGCCGGCACCATCGTTTGGGCAGCGGGCGTCACGGCCGGTCCGTTGAGCGGACTGCTCGGCCTCGAGCTGGCCCGTGGTGGTCGTATCCCCGTGGGGCCCGACCTGTCGTTGCCCGGCCACCCGGAGGTGTTCGCCATCGGCGACATTGCGTCGTCACCGACCGACGACGGACGCCCGCTGCCACAGGTTGCCCAGCCGGCAATCCAGGGTGGTCTCCACGTGGCCGAACAGATACGCGCGCGTATGAATGGCAAAGACACGAAGGCATTCCGATATCACGACAAAGGCTCCATGGCCACGATCGGTCGCAACCACGCGATCGTCGAGTTCCCCAACGGTCAGCGGTTCCACGGGTTCGTCGGTTGGGTCATGTGGCTCGGCCTGCACATCGTGTACCTGATGGGTTTTCGCAACCGCGCCCGGGTGCTGGTGAACTGGGCGTGGAACTACCTCACGTACGACCGTGGGGCCCGGCTCATCTTGGGTCCTGACGACGGTACGCTCCGCTCATGACCTCGACGTATGTCCATGGCTATGACCGGCGCGAAGCACAGCGGCTTCAGGACCAGGCCGCCACGCTCGTCGAACTCCTCCATTCCGACACCCGCTATCCCGCGGGGACCAGCATCCTCGAAGCGGGCTGCGGCGTGGGCGCTCAGACCATCACGCTTGCGTCGCAGAGTCCCAACGCCGCAATCACGTCAATCGACATCTCGGCGGAATCGTTCGTGTGGCACGCGCGGCAATCCTGGCCGCTGGACTCACCAACGTGACGGTCGCACAGGGCGACTTCTTCGACCTCTCCTTTCCCGACGTACCGAACATTTGGTCTTCGACGACGATTCCGGGTTGAGCAATCATCAATGTTGCTTGAAACG
>JAYSTV010000562.1:0-5394 GCA_043719425.1 Acidimicrobiia bacterium
CGTCGAGGAGGGCCTGGGTGGCGGCGGCGACCGGCGTGCGTCGGGCGTGGTGTTCAAGGACGACCAGTTCGCGGCCCTGCGCATCGGCGATCACGGCACCGGCCTCCTGGCAGACCAGCAGGCCACCCAGGTAGTCCCACGATCCGTGGGCCGACGGTGAGGCGTCGATATAGGCGTCGAGGGTTCCGTCGGCCACCGCACAAAGATCGAGTGCGGCGGCCCCGAGGGCCCGAAACTGCTTCCATCCGAGCCATTTCGGCGGCAGACCGGAGAGGCCGACGATCGACTTCTTCAGCTCGGTCTGCGACGACGGCGCGATGACCGCGCCGTTGCGCCAGGCGCCCTCCCCGCGGACGGCGGTGTAACGGGTGCCGTTGGCCTGGTTCTCCACGAGGGCGACGAACGGCCCGTGAGCGTCGACCGCGCACAACGAGGTGGCGAACCACGGAATCCCGCGCGAGGCGTTGGTGGAGCCGTCGACCGGATCGAGCACCACGACGATGCCGGCATCGCCACGACGCAAACCGCTTTCCTCCGAGAGGACCCCGACCCCGGCGGCGTCGAGGATGGCCAAGGCCACCTCGTCGGCGGTGAGGTCGATCCCGTATTGGCCGGCCCGGTCGCCCACGGCATGCCAGTCATCGACGCCATCGAGCGCTCGCCGCACCCCCGTGGCCACGTTGACGAAGAGTTCGAGGAGGTCGTCGGCGCTGAGCATCGCCGGACATCTTCGCCGCAACTTCACCGCCCATCGCCGCATCGCTTCTGCCGCTCTTCCGAAACGCTTCTGCACTCGTCGCCTCGGTAGTCTCGGCGGCGACATGATCGCCCAAGTAGCCAGGTTCGATCGCCCACATAGCCGAAAAAGGCCGCTATTTCGGCCCGAAACTGCCGACTTGGGCGATCACACACGTCGAATTGGGCCATTCAACGAAGGGCCGGAGTAGGGCGGGTGGGGATCGAACCCACAACCAAGGGATTATGAGTCCCGTGCTCTAACCATTGAGCTACCGCCCCGAGGGGAACGCCGATCGTATCGGTGGCGGTGCTGCGGAACTGTCCCTGGCCTGCCCGCCTGCTCGGCTATTGTCCTTGAGCCCTTCCGGGGTAGCTCAATTGGCAGAGCATCGGACTGTTAATCCGCAGGTTCTCGGTTCGAGTCCGAGCCCCGGAGCAAGAAAGGCCCCGTGACCAACCGGTACACGGGGCCTTCGTCGGTCCCGGTCGCGACGGGCGACGACGCGAGACAAGACGGGCTCAGCGGGTCTCTTCCAGCCACACCGGTGCTCGGTCGAGGAGATAGGCGCTGACCCGCCGGCAACCGTCGAAGAGGTCGCAGAGGAGCTCTTCGCCGCCGAAGATCCGGGCCAGCGACACGGGACGCTTGGCCACGATGGTGAGCGACCGCTGGGGTGCGTCGGTCACCGAGGCGAACGAGTCGATGGCCGAGACCTCAACGGGAAAGTCTGGTCCGGCAATTCCGGCGAGATCGGTGGCCAGCACGAGCAGGTCGGGCGGACGGGGCAGCGGCGGCAGGGCCCACGTGAGCGTGAGGGGAAAGTAGAACTCGTCGGGCGGATCGAAGTCGTCGCCGATCTCGTTGACCTTGTCCTCGAAGGACAGCAGCACCCGCGGGTCAACTTCGAGGGTGAGATGCAGGTCGAGCGGCCCGCTGCATCCTTCTTCGGGATGCAGATCAACCTCCCACGCCTGCCTCAGTGAATACGTCTCGACGAGGTGCCGCTCGTCGTGGACATGAAAACCATGGTCGACCGTCGCGTGGTCTTTCAGATCGGCGATGTAGCCGGCGACATCAATGACAGCCATTGCCGCGAAGCCTACGACGCGTAGGCAGCAACGATCGGTTCGAGCTCCGACGGACTGGCCCCATGGAGGATCACCCCGTCGGCCCCCAGCGACAACTGCGAGCGAACCACGGCGACGCACTGCGCGGCCGAACCGGTAGCTGATGGCGCCAGCCACTCATCGGGAAGCAGGGTGGCGAAGTGTTCGAGCTCGGTGGTGGTGGCGACGGCATCGATGGCCCGGCCGGCGAACGAGCGCACGAGTTCGTCGGACCGAAAGGCGGCGAGCACGCTGGGGTCCCATCCGTTCGTCCGGACCAGAAGATCGCCATAACCCTGGAGGTACGTGGCGAGTCGACCGACGGTCTTCTTCAGCCGCAATGGCTCCGGCACATGATCACCAATCGTGGCCAGACACGACCACACCTTGACGGCGTCGGGATCACGCCCGGCCCGTTCGGCCGCCGTCTTCACCGTGCGGACGCACCGCTCGAGGGTCTCATCGGTGAAGAACGTATGCAGCACGACCTCGTCGAAGACCCGTCCGCCGAGTTCGAGGGAGTTGGGTCCGAAGGCGACGAGGCCGAGCGGGATGTTTTCGCGAAACGCCGGATCGAGCCGCAACACGGGGAAACGACCGGCCGGTCCGTCGTGGCCGACGATCGTCTCGCCCTGCCACAGCCGCCGCATGAGCCCGGCGAAGTCCTCCATCTGCGCGGTGGTAATCCTCGGGATACCGAAGGCGTCGAAGAGCCGCTCGATGCCCCGTCCGATACCAAGGGTGAAGCGGCCATCAGTGAGACGGTGCATCGTCGTGGCATACGACGCGGTCACCGCGGGATGACGAACGTTGTGATTCGTGGCCGCCGTGCTGATGGCAATCGACGTCGACGCCACGGCGGCCGCACCCGAAAGGGTCGACGCCTCCTTGATGTTCCATCGCTCGGAGATGAACGCCTTGCCAAGTCCGAGACGCTCGGCGTCGGCCAACTCGCCAACGAGCGCCCGAGGTGACTCGGGCGCTCCGGCCAGCAGGTAGAAGCCAAGCTCGGGGAATCTGACACTCACCCGGGCCAAAGTAGCGGCCGCGGTCAGGCCGACTTGGCCAGCTGAATATCGAGGACGAGCTTGACCTTCTCGCCGATCAGCACGCCGCCGGTCTCGAGGGCGGCGTTGTACTCCATGCCCCACTCTTTGCGATTGAGCTCGGCAGCGGCGGAAAAGCCAGCCTTGGTGTTGCCATAGGGATCCTTCGTGACGCCTTCGAACTCGACGTCGAGTTCAACCGGCTTGGTCACGCCACGCATGGTCAGCTCGCCCGCGAGTTTGTAGTCGCCTCCGTCGGCCCGGATGCCGGTCGAGCGAAACGTCCACGCGGGGAACGTTTCCGCATCGAAGAAGTCACCGTTGCGCAGATGGCCGTCACGGTTGGCGTCACCCGTGGCCACCGACGCCGGATCAATGGTCACGTCGACGGCACTGGCGAAGCGATCCTCGGGGACGACGACGGATCCGGAGAACGTCTGGAACGAGCCTCGGACCTTGCTGATCATGAGGTGCTTCACCGTGAAGCCAACCGACGAATGCATCGGATCGATGGTCCAGGTGCCGGTGGTGAGATCGGTAGGTGCTGACATTTGGGGAACTCCTAAGTAGTTGCTAGTGGAAACAAAGTTAGCGTATCGTATATAGTTGCTAACAGCAACTACTTCGTGATCGGAATCTACGTGACCTGCACCACACCGCGTTCTTTGCCACACTCGGGACTATGACGACGGAGTCCGCCGCCTCAGACCGACGCCAGCGCGACGCGTGGTACGCCACCGTGCGAGCCCACAGTGCCCTCACGGAACTGATGGAGAAGCGACTGGAGTCGGCCGTCGGCATGCCCCTCGCCTGGTACGACGTGCTCGTCAACCTGTATCTCGCCCCGGGGCACGCGCGGCGAATGAGCGAGTTGGCCGACACCGTCGTGCTTTCTCGAAGTTGGCTCACCCGTCGCGTCGATCAGTTGGAGAAAGCCGGACTGGTCGAGCGGTGCAGCGCCGACGGCGACGGTCGCGGCGTACGCGCTCGGCTCACCCGCGAAGGTAAGCGCACCTACCTACGCTTGGAACGAGTGCACTCGGCGACCATCGACGAGTTCTTCATGCCTCACACCAATGCCACCGAAGCCGAGGCCGTGCAACGAGTAATGGACCGCGTGGCTCGCGCCTCCCGCCAGGAACTCGGCCTCCCCGCGTAGGCCGCTACACCTGCTGGAGTTCGATCAGATTGCCCCACGGGTCGCGCAAGAACGATTGACGGGCACTGCCCACCCCGCGCGGCTCACTCACGTCGACTCCCATGGCCCGCACCGCTTCGCACGCGGCGTCGAGATCGGCGACCTGCACGGCAAAGTGATCACGGTCGGGCGTTCGCGGGGTACCTACCACCAGGTGGACCTGCTGGCCGCCAACGTTGAGCCAGGCGCCGTCGAACGGGAAGTCCGGTCGGTCGGTGCGCTCCGTCATCGACAACTTCCCGACATAGAACGCCCGGGCTTCGGCCACATCACCGACGGTCACGTTCACGTGATGAATGCCAAGAAGTTCCATAACGCCCAGCATCGCACCCTCAATTCGACCCGTGGCGGCCCGACCGCATGAAAAGCTGGAGAGATGTCCTTGCTTTCCTCCGTCGAACTCGCGCCCCGTGACCCAATCCTCGGTCTCAACGAACAGTTCAACGCCGATCCGAACCCCAACAAGGTCAACCTCGGCGTGGGCGTTTACACCGACGAGAACGGCAAGCTTCCGCTTCTGGCCTGCGTGGAAGCGGCCGAGAAGGCCATGGCCGAGACCCTCAAGGCCCGCGGTTACCTGCCCATCGACGGTCTCGCCGCCTACGACAAGGCCGTGCAGCACCTCGTCTTCGGCGCCGACTCAGAGGCAGTGACCGCCGGCCGCATCGCGACGGTCCAGGCGCTCGGCGGCACCGGGGGCCTCAAGGTCGGGGCCGACTTCCTTCGCCGGGTCCTGGGCGCCACCACGGTGCTCATCAGCGACCCGAGCTGGGAGAACCATCGGGCCCTGTTCACGAACGCTGGTTTCACCGTTGACAGCTACCCGTACTACGACGCCGAAGCGCGTGGTATCGATGGCGACGCCATGATCACGGCCCTCGATGCCACCCCGGCGGGATCCGTCGTCGTGCTGCATGCGTGCTGCCACAACCCGACGGGCTACGACCTTCTCCCCGCCGACTGGGATCGCGTGATCAACGTGGTCCGCGCCCGCGGCCTCGTGCCGTTCCTCGACATGGCCTACCAAGGCTTTGGCGATGGCATCGCCGAAGACGGAGCCGTCGTGCAGAAGTTCCTGGCGTCGGGCCTCGACTTTCTCGTGTCGACGAGTTTCTCGAAGAGCTTCTCGCTCTACGGCGAACGCGTTGGCGCGCTCAGCATCGTGTGCGCGTCGGCCGACGAAGCGGCGCGTGTCCTCAGCCAGTTGAAGATCGCCATTCGGACCAACTACTCCAACCCGCCCACCCATGGTGCGCAGGTCGTCGCCACGGTGCTCACCACACCCGCACTGCGGGAGATGTGGGA
>JAYSTV010000563.1:0-2230 GCA_043719425.1 Acidimicrobiia bacterium
CAGGCCCCGCGCCGTCGACGTGACAGGGGCGACCACAACAGAGTGCAACCGGTTCGCCACCCGCGATCGCGTCAACACGACGACAGGACGGATTCTGTCATTCGGAACTTCGGCCCACCAGACCTCGCCGTTGGCCATTGCGTTATAGACGTTTGCGTGCCGCGAAGAGCGCCACGACATCTTCGGGAACGGAACCGTCGTAGGCGTCGAGCGGCGGGGCCTCGGCCGGCCAACCGGTCGGAAATTCAGCGAGGTCGGCGTCTCGTTGGTATGGCTGCTCGCTGAGCGCTCTGTCTTCGGCCTCGCGCTCGGCGCGCTCGAGAAGCGCGCCAAGGGCGAGATCGATGAGTTCAGAATCGGGGAGTCCAGTTTGCCTGCGAGCCGATACAAGCCAGTCATGGTTGACCGTCGTCGAGATCCTCGTGCGCATGGCATGGACCGTAGCATGAGTCATGCCACGCTCTCGACTTGCGAGACCAGCGATATTCGCTTCCATCATGTCAAGTCCCGGTACATCGACGCCGGAAACGGCAGAAGAAGCTCTCCGAGCGGTCCGCTTGGTGCCGACGACGGAAGGAGCGGATCGACGTCAAAAGGCGTCAGTTGACCGAGGCGTACACATCGGTCTGATTGGGTGCACCGCCAACATTGGGGTTGACGAAGAACGACACGAAGCTCGACCCGCTCGCAGCGAGTCCCTGGTAATCACCGAGGAAGTAGCCGCGCGCGTTCGGCGCCAGCTTGATGTCGTTGGCCGGGCCCCCGGCGATGACGGTGGAGCTGAAGCCGGTCACCGAGCCCGTTGGACTGCTCGCCAGCAGCCGGGTGACGCCGTCACCGGTCAATTCGTGGTAGCCGACACCGAGGCGACCGGCCGAGGTCACTTCCACCGCAGGATTGAAGGCGGGCGATGCCCCGCTGTTCACGCGGACCGGCGCCGACCAGGTCAGTCCTCCGTTGAGGGATTCGGAAATCGCAATATCGTTTCGTGCCCCGTTGGTGAACCGGCTGTCCTGCCACACCAGGTAGACCCGATTCCCTCGAACGGCGATGTCGGGGATGTTGTCACCGGTACGAAGATTCACGCCATCGGAAGCGGTGACGGGCACCGATCGTCCTTCGGACACGACGATCGGGGTCGACCACGTGAGACCTTTGTCGGTCGAGCGCTGGACGGCGATGTTCTCCCCGCGCAGCCCTTTGGCGTTCTTGTGGTTGTAGATGAGATCGAAGGTATTGATGAGTGTGCCATCGCCAAGAACGGCGATCTGGTTGCCGATTGTTTGGTTGATCTGACCCGGATCGTACATTTGGCGGGCAGGCTCCCACGTGTTCCCGCAATCGACCGTGCGCGAGAACCACGTGGGCCCGCGGTAGCCCTGCGCATGCTCGAACGCCGAAGCCGAAGCGTTCGATGAGCCGGCCGGGCCGACAAGGCGATCCCAGGTGGCATAGGCGTAGCAGGGTGTGATCGGGTCGGCCGTGATCGATTCCTTGTCGCTGAAGGCGAAGCTGACCTCGCGCCCACCGCTTTCGCGTAGCACGGTGACCGGGTCATTCCAGGTTGCCCCGCCGTCGAGGGACCGGCTCACGAGGATTGCGTTCGTGGGGTTCGTGTCGTTGAAAGAATCGGCAATTTGGTAGGCAACACTCCCCCCGGTGCGGTCGGGGCCGATCGAAACCCACGGATCGGTGGACCGCTCGAGATCACCACCATTGGCGACCGTTCCTCCGGCGCAGCGGCTGAACTTCGGCTGCGAGGCAGAGGTCGTCCACGAAGCTCCACCGTCGGTCGAGACTGCCGTGCGAAGGCCGCGTGAACCACCGTTCGGAAAACGGTCCTGTTGCCACACGCCGATGAGATGGCCCGGCACCACCGGATCGCTGGCGACGAAGGGCTCCACTTCGGCCCCTGCGTATGCGGCCACGGTGGGCGCGCCCTCACAGCCGTTCACATACGGACTCGTGGAAGTGACAGCTACCGGCGTCGGGGTGACCGCTACCGCGACCACTCCGAAAGCGAGCGGGCCGAGCGAACCGATGATGGCGAAAGCAATGGCCTTTTTCACGTCGTCTCCTTGGTCGTCGACGTTTGCCGACTGGCTCGGCTCACCATAACCGCGCCGCCTTGTCGTCGGCTCGGGCCAAGAGTCTCGTGCCCAGATCAAGCGGTGCGTGGTTGAGGCGCACGAGCTCCGGAGATCACTCGGAGGGCGGCCGACCCGTCCTC
>JAYSTV010000564.1:0-2218 GCA_043719425.1 Acidimicrobiia bacterium
TGGACTCCGGCAGAAGAACGTAGGTGAGGGCGGGCCACTTGCAGAAGAGCTGTTTCCCTTCGACCGAGTCGAATCCCCGCTGTTGCGAAACAACACGCAAGAGCTCCGTAGCTTCGACCTCGTCACCCACGGAAATGGCGAGAATGGTTCGAGCTCCTATTTCTGCATCGTCGCCACGCCAAACCCCGCGCCCATCGCTGCCGTGGGTCTGCCCCAGACATGTTTCGGCGAAGGCGCTTCGTCCGGCGAACCCGGCGAGCGACGCTAAGTAGCAGAGCAGCGACCGCTCGTGGGCGGCGACCATGAGTTTGGTTCCCCGGGTCAGAAGGGTGGTGATTATCGACTCGGAGCGGTTTGAGTCACCGCTCATCCACGCCGCGGTGGCCATCGCCGAAAGGGCCAACTCTTCGCTCTGAAGCGGAGCGATATCGATCGCCCGCTGCGCAAATACGAGTGCGTCCTCCTCTCGGCCGAGCACTACTGCAAGCGACATCGCCTGAAACATCGACGCAACTTCGCTCGTCGGTGGGAGTTCTCCAGGAAGACAGCTTCCGAAGCGTTCGAGGGCCGACACTTCATCACCAATGGCGAGGAAGAACATCCCTTCGCCGAGCCGAAGCAATTCGCGAGCGCCACGAACACCGGCTTCGGCGAGAGCTTGGACGCGGGGCGCGAGCTTCAGCACGTCCTGGATGTCTCCCTTCTCGTACGTCATGATCACGAGCTTGTTGATCGCCAGCAGTTCTCCGACTGGATCGCCGTCTCGCTCGAACGCGGCGACCGCCTGCGACATCATGCTCGGAGCCGACGCGTACTCACGGCTCGCGGCGTAGATCGCCCGGACGAGAAGGGCGACCGGAGCCTGCCCCGCCTCAACGGGAAGAAGATCGATCCATTTCTGAAGTTCAGGATACGAAACAGCTGGTTCGTGACCGATACACGCAGTTCGCATCGCGTCCAACACCGCGGCGGTGTTGCCGACATCGCAGACGAGCCGAACCGCGCGGGAGTGCTCGCCCCGACGCGATAGGAGCTCCCCTGCTCGGCTCAGCCCCTCGTCCAGTTCAGCCCGCGCGATGGTTTCGCAAACATGGTCGGCCCAGAGTCGGTGAGCGGTCCATGTGTTGGCCGAGTCGCGGTAGATCAGCGGAATATGAGCAAGCGTCGCCTCAAGGTCGATTGGTTCGCCGAGCACCGCTTCAACCAACTCGTCGTCGCCGCCGTTCAGCGCAGACAGTGCATGTAACGCCCGGCGAGTCAGCAGCGAACAGTCGGACAAGACCTGCTCCCAAACGAACTCGACACGGCCCCGACCCCCCATCACCGACAGCTCGGCCAAGGCCGGCCAAACCCGGTCCGCACCGGCGATATCCACGCCTCGAAGAAGACCGAACTCTTCCAGTTCGTTTTCCGTGAAACAGAGGTCGCGCTCGTCGATCGCAGCCAGTTCTTTTGCGGCACTCAGACCGACCAACGGAACCGGCGGGGCAGTTCTGGTAGCAAAGACGATGTGGCCATTGAGCGGTAGTTCGTCGAGGAGTTGCGTGAACAGCGCGTGACGCTGGTTCTCTGGCCACATGAGATGGGCATCATCGAAGATGAGTGCGATTTGACGCGGTGCTTGGGCCCAGATGTGGGTGGCGATTGCGCGGACAGCCTGGGTCGAGTCGTCGGGAAGTTCGATGTCGTTCATACACGCAAGGGCGGCCAGGAGCCCGTCTGATGTCGCATCGTTCGCCGTGCACCGCCAAAACCTGTCCTCCCCGAACGACTCGAGTCGATTTTCCTCGATCGCCTGCCACAGCAGTGTCGACTTGCCGAACCCGGGGCCGGCGCGGACCACGGTCAACCGACGTTCGAAACGCTCAGCGACCCGGGCCAGCAGTCGCTCCCGAAAGATCAGGGAAACGGTCGGGCGCACGATGTCTCGACGCCACACCGAACCGGATGATTGCTGCGCCTGTGTGGTGTGGGCCTCCGCCGACGAACCCGTCGCTGGCATGGCGAGGACCCTACCCTGCGTACTCGCCCGCTGCTCGGCCGGGGATGCAGTGGCTGACCGCATCCGTTACCCAACGGATGCGCGGTTGCGCCCGAATCCGCATGCTTTGCCCATGACGGCTACTGATGTGCGAGAGATCGAGATACGGGACGAAGCACCAAAACCAGTGTCGAGCCGCCCGCACGTTCGGGTGCTCGGCTCGGTTGAAGTCCTCGT
>JAYSTV010000565.1:0-5350 GCA_043719425.1 Acidimicrobiia bacterium
GACCCGTGATCAACGTGCTGCCGTAGCGGTCCGAGCGATGACGCAACAGACCAACCTTGGCCCGCTCGGTAACGATTGGTCCAGGCTCGGTGGCACGGCGTTGGATCTCGCTCCCGTGGTCAGCAATGCGTACACCGGTATTGCCAGCGGCTCGTCGGCGCTCAAACGGCAGATGACCATGGCGGCCAACCTGATCGGCGCCAACCTCGGCACTCGCGTCATCCATACCGATACTGGCGGCTTCGACACACACGAGAACCAGCGCAAAGCCAATATCAGTGGCATCGAGTGGCATACCGGATTGTGGATGGACATCGACGACTCGCTGAACACCTTCTTCTCACTGCTGTCGGCTGCTGACCGTCGACGAGTAAATGTCGTCGTGTATTCCGAGTTCGGACGGCGAGTGGAGATGAACGGAACGTTCGGTACGGACCATGGTGCCGGCAGCGTTGCTCTCGTCTTGGGTGACAACGTCAAGGGCGGTCGCTACGGTGAGTATCCGTCGCTCTTCGACCTGCGTGACCCGGAGACGGGCGGGGGCGGAAACCTGAAGTCGACCGTCGATTTCCGGCAGGTTTACTCGACGCTCCTCCAGAGCTGGCTAGGAGTCGATGCCACGCCGATCATCGGCGCCGCCCACGCTCCGCTTGGCTTCATCGCGGCGGGGCCGGGTGATGTGGTTGGGGCCACGACTACCACTTCGTCGTCGACCACGTCCAGCTCGACTTCCACATCGAGCACATCGACGTCCACGTCGTCATCCGTGCCGGCGACGACGATTGCGCCGACGACGTCGACCATCGTGGCGACCACGTCGACGCAGCCGTCGACGACGATCGCCAACCCGACCACGTCGATCGTCACGACGACTATCGCGACAGCAACGACGATCGCGACGGCGACGACGATCGCGACCGCGACGACGATCGCGACCGCGACGACCGCAGCCCCGACGGTGGCGCCGACCACCGTCGCCCCGACGACGATTGCGCCCACGACCGTCGCTCCCACCACGGTGGCGCCGACCACGGTTGTCGAAACGACGATGGCGACCACGACCGTTCCTCAGATCACCACGACCACGACGACGAAGGTGGATCCGAAATTGCCGGTGCCACCGGGACCGGGTACCACCCCGAATCCGGGAACGCCGGACTCCGTGAACACCACGACGAATGCGGTTGTGCCGCCGGCCGCCCCACCGCCAGCCGAGGCGGCGACAACGACAACCACAGTCACCGCCGACCCTGGCGTTGCCACCACGACACCGGCGACGACATCAACGCCGACCTCGTCGACGAGCCCGTCAACCACGCGGCCAGGCCCGACGACCACCCGACCCGGTAGGCCGACGACCACCGTCAAGCGACCGAAGTCGAAGCGAACACCGAGCACCACAGTGCCCAACGAGCTCGCCTTCACCGACGCCTCGGCGACGACCACGATCCCCCGAAAGAAGAAGCCGAGAGCGAAGAAGGCGGCAATCCAGCGTCTGCGAAATCGCTGAGATATCGGGCTCAGCCGAGGCCGCTGGTACGGTCTCGCCATGGTCACTGCTGCCCGACTGATCGACGACCTTTCCACCGAGGAGCTGGCGAGGGCCGCTCGCGTCGACGCCATCCTGCCCACGCTGTCGGCCGCCGCGGGTGATGCTGATCGTACGGCCACCTTTCCGGTCGGTCACGTGCGGTTGCTTGGTGACGCAGGGTTGCTCGGGCTCGTCGTCCCGACGGAGTTCGGCGGCCTCGGGGGCGGTCTGCGTGACCTGACGGCGGCGGTGTTTGCCATGGGCACGGCGTGCCCATCAACTGCTCTCGCGTTCTTCTTTCATTGCTCCAGCGCGAGTCGTGGGCTGCTGCCGCTCGAAGCCGTCAATGCAGGTCTGTTTCTTGCCGAGGATCAACCGGCCGTGCGAGCTTTCGCCGAACGTGTCCTGAGCAGCATGGGTTCGGGGCAGTGGCTGGCCAACTTCGCCAGTGAGTCGGGCAAGACCGAGGGTGCCAACATCACGATCAACACAGAGGCGCGTCGCGTGGCCGGGGGTTGGTCGCTCAAGGGCGTGAAGTCGTTCGGCTGTGCGACAGGAGTGGCCGACAACTATCTCGTCACGGCAAAGCGGTCCGATGTCGACGGCGTCGCCGGTCTGTCGTTGTTCATCGTGCCTCGTGCGTCGGCCGGCGTGAGCGAGCGATCGAGGTGGGATGGTCTCGGCATGCGGGCCAGTGCCAATCACGGCATCGTTCTCGACGATGTCTTCGTCGCCGATGCCGACGCGCTCACCGTGCCCAACGGCTTCATCACCATGACGCAGGTGAGCCGCGGTTCCTTCGTCGGCAATCAACTTGCCGTCGGGGCGATCTATCTCGGCGCCGCCCAGGCCGTGTACGACTTTGCCATTTCACATCTGGCCCGCACAACGTTCGGAGACACCGGCGCGTCGATTGGCACGGCGCCGTTTCAGCAGCAACTCATCGGTGAGATGACGGCTGATCTCGAAACCGCCAAGCTGTGGTTGCGTCGTCAACTGTGGCTCGAGTCGAGCGAGCCTCGGCCAACGTCGAAGGCGGAAGAAGTGAAATCGTGGCGACTGGCGAAAGGTCAGATCTGCGAGGCCGCGTATCGAGTTGGGACCACTGCGCTCAAGGCGTGCGGCACGTCGAACGCCACCCTCGACGGAATGATCGGTCGTTCGTTGCGCGATCTGGCGATGGGTCTCGTGCAGGCGTTCCCGGCGGAGAAGGGTCAGCTTGAAGCCGCCTCAATGGTGCTCACGGGCGAAAGGCAAAACGAGTTCGGCAGCCAACGCTAATCGCACATATGAAGTGCTACGGCTGATCGTGGGCCACGCCGGAGAGTTCCAGGTACAACAACGCTTCAGCCTCGGAGCGGACCTCTGCGTACTTCTGCTGGAGATCAAAGAGGTTGGCCTCGTGGACGGCGGGGGAGCGGTCGCCGCATGCGTCGCGGACCACCAGCGGGATAAAGCCGTGCTGGCAGGCATCGACCGACGTTGCTCGCACGCACCCACTGGTTGAGACCCCCGTCACCAGCACGGTGTCGATGCCGAGAGCGGTCAGCGTCGACGCCATCGACGTGGCGAAGAAGGCCGACGCGTATTGCTTCGTCACGATCACATCGCCTGGCATCGGTTCGATCCCCGCGGCGAAGTCGCCAAGTGGGTTTCCGGCCTCGAAGCACCGCAGGGCCTCGACTTTGCGGAAGAACACCCCACCATCTCGTCCACCCGGCTGGAACCGGACTGCGGTGAACACGATCGGCACGTGCGCAGCGCGGGCGGCGGCGATGACCCGCAGCACCGATGCCAGCGTGGTCGGAGCGGCCTCGGGCCCGAGGTAAAGCGGGGCGTCGGCCTCGAAGTACGCCCGGGCCATATCGATCACGATGAGGGCCGGCGAGCGCCCGAGCTCCAAGCCTCTACCGAAACCGGCCTGGGCGTAGTCGGCGGTGAGTTCATCCGAGTGGCTCATGACTCCATCTTGGCCGGATTCCGGCCGCCAACTAGCGTCACCGTTTCATGGCTCAAGAATCGTTGCAACACGTCACGGAACTTCTCGACGCTGGCCAGGTCGACAACACCGACTGGTTCGTCCGACTGTGGAAGCTGACCAACGACCTTCGGGCCCGGGTCGACGCCAAGTTTCCGAACCTTGTCCGTGATCCGAGTTCCCTTCCGCACGATCAATACGCCAGCGCTGACGCTGCCGGACCAAACGGGCACATGACCACCTGGGTCGGTGAGCCAATCGATTGGATGGTGCACTCCAACCTCGTGAATCCAACCATGGGCTTCTGCAACATGCATCTCTCGATGTGGCTCGGACCGACGGTCAAAGTGCCGCACTGCGCATTCGCCTTCGGTACCTTCCCCGATCTGTTCCTCCTCGGCGACTTCCCGGCGCGGGCCGACACAATCATCGATACAGAACATCTGTACACATACTATGAGGCGGTCAACGCGTTCTGGCTGAAGCATCGCGCCAACGAAAACCTTCGCCCGTTCACCAGTCGCGCGCTCTACGTCCGAGAGACACTGTCAGAAACGGCCTTCTGCTTTCTGGCCGATCGCAACGACGAAAACCTGGCGACCTACACCGAGATCGCCAACGAGATGCTCGACATCTGGTTCGCCTGGCTCGATGCCGCGCCGACCGTGCCACTCGCGGAACAGGCAGCGTTGGCCGAGCGCGACCTCAAGGTCCGTCGCTACGCGGCCGAGCTCGACCCGGCGAATGCGTTGGCGGTTCGCTACTTTGGTCAGGACAAGGTGCACCTTCTCGAACGCCAACTCTGGGGCGGCGACCGTGAGCTCGCCCGCATCTGCGGTTACACCAACGAGTGCGCGCCCCCCGCCATGCGCCCGTCGAACTACTGACGCTTCTCGACCGAACTCCACCAGGTCAGACCGCCGCAATGCGGACTGGCTTCGTTTGGGTTCTGACGAGGTCGGCCAGATCGGACGGATCGCTGGTGAGCACGACGGGCTCGTTCTGACGAATGGCCAACAGTCGATGTTCTTCGCCGCGCTCGGGACGCCGCCCGTCATGGCCGTCAGCCGAGCACGGCTCGAGCAACGAGGTCGGTGCCGAAGGCAGTGAGAATGGCGAGGTAGAGCATGCCGGTGGCGGCCATCACGGCGGAATAGAAGCGTTCTCGCAACACGACGCGCGTGGCGACGGCGAGGCCGCCGGTGAGGATCGCACAGGCGATCCAGAACCAGCCGAGGAGACCACCGTAGGCATCGCTGATCGATCCATTGATGACGGAAACCATGCCCGTTGGGACGAGGAGCAGGCCGACCTCGATCGGCCACAGCTTCAATAGCCAGTCGTTGAGCTCGCCGATTGGCTTGCGGCTCAAGCCGGGCTGCACGAGATACCAGTGGCCGAGGAGCATGGCATCGGACACAGCGCCCAGGAACAACGCGCCGATGATGGTCCGGGCGATACTCAAGGCGCCATCGCTCCCACCATTTGGTGCCGCGGCCCACGCGCCGGCGATGAGGCCGACGAGTCCGATCGCCGGCGCGATGAGGTCGAGGATCGGAGCGAACTCCGGACCGTCGTGCAGCTCGCGGGCTAGCTCCTCGGAGGTGCGGCCGAACTGATCGCGCATCTGCATGGTGGCGCTCGCCGGCCCATCTCCGGTCATCGCGGCAATGCGGTCGCGCTTACGTTCGGCGGCCTCGCGTTGTTGACGTACCCCGGCCTTGCGGCGCACGTAGGAGAAGCCAAAGGCGATCAACGTCGTGAGGCCCACGAACGCCGCGGCGATGTCGCGAATGATGACGCGCTGGGTTACGAACGACGCGCCGACGCCACCAAAGGCG
>JAYSTV010000566.1:0-2211 GCA_043719425.1 Acidimicrobiia bacterium
GTCCTTGCCGTCTTCGCGCTCGAGCCCGTAGGCAAGGGCGGCGGCGGTGGGCTCGTTGATGATGCGGAGGACTTCGAGGCCGGCGATCTGGCCGGCTTCCTTGGTGGCGGTGCGCTGGGCGTCGTCGAAGTAGGCGGGCACGGTGATGACGGCCTGGGTGACGGTGTCGCCCAGGTACGCCTCGGCGTCACGCTTCAGCTTCGAGAGCACCCGCGCCGAGATCTCCTGCGGCGAGTACTTCTTGCCGTCGATGTCGGGCGTGCGCCAGTTCTCGCCCATGTGCCGCTTGATGGAGCGGAACGTGCGGTCGGGGTTGGTGATGGCCTGGCGCTTGGCCACCTCACCGACGAGGACCTCGCCGGCCTTGGAGAAGGCCACCACCGACGGGGTGGTGCGGCCGCCCTCGGAGTTCGGGATGACCACCGGGTCGCCCGCCTCGAGGAAGGACACGACGGAGTTGGTGGTACCGAGGTCGATACCGACGGCCTTGGGCATGGGGAGCTCCTGGAGAGAGAACGGACCTGAGGGTTCAGGGGAAGTTTGTGAGGGACATCTTCGCGGAGTTTTCGGGCTACCGGAACTCAGCTGACATCTCTAACCTTAGTAAAGCTGCGCCTATTCCACTCAAGTTTGGTTCAACTGCGGGCCTCTCCGGGCTGATCGACCTCGACGCCGCGCCTGTTCCGCGCAGATCAGCCCCCGTTCCGCGCAGATCGGCGTCAAATCCACACAGATCGGCCTGAACCGGCGTCGGACAGCCAAAACTGACCGATCTGCGCGGTGACCAGCCGGATGTGCGCGCCGCCGGGGAGTATGTGCGCGGAAGGTCGCGTGGGTGGGAGCTGGGCGTGAGAGGCCTCACAACTTGCTGAACGACGGTTACGGAACGACCACGGCGTCGTCATAGATCTCTCATATTCGGCGGCGAACGTAGGTGGCACCACTCCGCAAGGCCGACGGAATCGGCCCTGAAAGGACCCAACGTCATGAACCTCTCCCGCACTGCAACCCGCACCGCTGCCCTTCTCACCCTGGGCCTGGTCGGCTCGCTCGGCCTCGCCGCCTCTCCGGCCTCGGCCGACGACCTCACCGCTCCTCCCGTCCCCAGCCAGATCGCCCCCGAAGCCGTCGCCGAGAAAACGATTTCCGACACCGACCTGAACATCGTGGTCATCCGCTCGAAAGGCGCGGCCGACATCGCCAAACGTCAGATCTCGCTCAGCACGAGCCAGGCCAAGCTCGCCACGATGACCACGGACTGTGGCTTCAACGCCGCCCGGTCGGCCGAAATGACGGCAACGTCGTCGGGCCTCGCCACCCTTGGCGGCCGACTGGCGGCGACCACCGACCTCGCCACCGCCAAGACACTCCGCCGTCAAATCTTTACCGAGTACCGGGTCTACCTGGTTGTGCTCCCCAAGGTCGGCAAGGCCATGCGCTGTGACCACTACCTGACCCGGATCGCCGATTTCAACGCCGACGCCGCCAAGCTCCAGACCACGATCGATGCCGCCAAGGCTGGTGGCGCCGACACCACGGCTTCACAAGCGCTGAAGGACGCCGCCGTGGCCTCCGTGGCCGGCCTCAACCCGAGCGCCGCCATCACCCCGTGCATGAGCCTTGCGCCGGACAAGGGCGACAAGACCGTGCAGGCCGCCAACGCCACCGCCCTGACCAGCTGTGACGGTGCACTCGACGCCATCGGCGCCTCGCTGAAGTCCTCTCGGGCTCAGCTCGCGCAGGCTCGGGCCACCCTCCGCACGTCGAAGGCGCTGGACCGGGCAAGCGACAAAGCAGCCAAAGATGTGCAGAAGGCCGCCGACAAAGCTGCCCGTGACGCGCAGAAGGCCGCCGAGAAGGCCGCACGCGATGCCGCCAAGGTCCTCGTCAAGAGCTGAACCCCCGCCGCTCTGACGAATCCGAAGGTCGGCCGTTTCTGCGGTCGGCCTTCGGCGCGTTTACCGCCCGGTCACCGAGAAGTGTTGGTAGTCCTTCGTCGATCGCCACGCCCCGCCCCATTTCCAACCCTCGGCCGAAAACGCCTTGACCACGACGCCGGAGCGGACCGCCATCCCGGGCGCGCCACTCGATCGATCGAGGTACGGCCGGGCGGCGGGGTCGAGGACGGACCCGTCGGCCAGCACGTAGGGATTTTGGACCGGGTTCACGTCGACAGCCCGGCCGTAGGCGTGCTGCGACCAACGTTTCGTG
>JAYSTV010000567.1:0-2209 GCA_043719425.1 Acidimicrobiia bacterium
GACCGCCGTCACAGTCACCAGACGGGCCTCGGTGAGCAGACCGCGCACCCGCGCCACCTCGGCCTCACGACCAATCATCCGCGTCGGCCGCACCGGCAGGTTCGACATCGATGGATCAACGACCCGCAACTCCGGGAACGTCTCCGTTCCGAGCTGAAACAGACGCAACGGCTCAGCCACATCACGCAAGCTCCGAACGCCAAGATCGGTCACATCAGTGACGCCCGCGGCGATCCGCACAGGCTCCGTCAACAACACCTGACCACCATGACCCGCGGCTTCTACCCGGGCCGCAGTATTCACCACCGGTCCGAAGTAGTCACCACCACGCTCCTCGGCTTCACCCAGATGCAACCCCATGCGTACCTTGAGTACCGGACCGGGCCACATCGCGTCCGTAAGCGCGCGTTGCGATTCGCTCACAGCCCGAACCGCATCCGACGCCTTCGCGAAGGCCGCAGCGAACGAGTCGCCGGCCGTCGTGAACACGTACCCGCCGTTGCCCTCGATCGCGCCTCGAAGGATGGCGTCGTGGACGAGCAGCGAGGCCGACATCGCGTCCTTGTCCGCCGCCCACAACCGCGTCGATCCCTCCACATCGGTGAACAGGAACGTCACCGTCCCCGACGGCAACGTCCCTGGCACATCCGAGCTCATAGAGCCCAGCATCCCATGCGGCCATCCATCGGGGTCGGGAGCACTTGCCACATCCTCACGATGTCCACGCCTGGAGTAGTTCGGCCGGGCCGAGGGTGATGGGGATGTCACGCACGTCGAACCCCGACGACGAGACCGCAAGCAGCACCGTTCGTTCGTCGACTCCGGGCACGGAGGGCAACTGTGCGGCGAGAGCAGACGCGTCGGTGCCGGAAAAGGGTCGGCGCTGTCTCCACTTGATCGATCCGATGAACGACACCCTCCGTCTGCTGCCGTTTCCATCGATACCGACCAGGTCAACCTCAGTCCGACCGTCACGCGTCCAGTAACTCGCCACCGTGTGCGCATCCACACCGTTGATTGGAAGGAGCCGGGAAACGCTCTCGCGAACGATCGGCTCGATGGCCTTGCCTCGGTAGTCGGGCCACTGGCCAACGATGTACTCCAGGACCTGTCGGGAACGGCCCCGGTCAAGCAGCGGCAGAGCAGGCTCGATGAAACGCGTCCAGAACGCCAGATACGGGTCGGCGATCCGATACCTGGTCTCACGGCCACTCGGTCGACCCGATGTCGGTTGCTCGATTGCGATGGCACGCTTCGCAGTAAGGAGTTTGAGTGCACGGTCGAGCGATGCCGCAGCCAGTCCGGTGTGAGCCCCGATCGTCGTGAACGTCGGGGCACCCAAACCAATCGCCGTCAATACCAAGCGCGCTTGTGAATCAGCAGGGAACTCGGCACTCATCATTCGCTCGCCAACGGTGGATAGCACCTCGGTCGACGTCGCCAGCTGCGAAGCGACGAACTGCTTCATTGTCTGCCTCGGGCTCCAACGATTCACCAGGTTGGGGAACCCGCCCGTCACAAGGTACGCGTCGAACGCGTCGACCGCGGGAAGTCCGGTCAGCGAGGCAACGTCATGCGGGGTGAGGGGGCGAAGATCGATCTCGCGCGTCGGACGCCCATAGAGGGGTCGGCCGTACTCGGTCAGCGCCTCCATCATCGCCAGGTCGCTCCCGATCACAACTAGGAGCACCGGCGAGTTCTTCAGTGATCGGTCCCATGCTTTCTGGAACGCCCCTTCCACGTCTGGAGCTCCAGCGAACAGGTATGGGACCTCGTCGACCACCACCACGGTTGGCACCTTCACCGTGCGGGCCAGTGCGCTCAGCGCCGCGTCCCACGACCCGAACATCGTGTCAGAGAGTGTCTGGTCTGCGTCGATGCTCGGGTCGCGCATCAACTGCGTGAACTCGTTCAGTTCGGCCGACGAATCCCGCCCCTTCGTTGCCGTGAAGAACACCGCCGGCGCACCGCTGCGGTCGATGAACTCCTCAATGAGCCGCGACTTCCCAACTTGGCGACGACCACGAATCAGCACGAATCGCCCACGTCCCGAACTACGAACCTCGTCGAGGTCAGCTTCGAGCAGGGCAAGCTGTTCGAAGCGACCGGCGAACCCAGAACGACCCATGTCGAGATCATACACCACGCTTCCAGCAGTGGAAGTTCCGAAATCGGAACTTCCAGTTCAAGAGAAGACACATCTGGGGCC
>JAYSTV010000568.1:0-2209 GCA_043719425.1 Acidimicrobiia bacterium
AGCTCCGACGCGGCGTAGGTCATGGGCGGGGTAGCGGTCTGGCGCCAGCCGTTGCCCGAGCTAGTCGGTGCAGCAGCGAGCGGCGCGATCGATACTGGCGGAGCATGTTCGACGTCAACCGCCACAATGCGCCCACCGGGACCGGTGCCGTTGACCGACGAAAGGTCGACGCCCAGTTCCTTCGCTCGTACGCGCGCATATGGCGATGCCAGCACGCGACCGTCGGCGGTCCTCGACGCCACGGCGGCGACCACGGCAACAGGGGCAGCGGCGATCGTCGGTGCTGTCGGGACCGCGGCTATCGGTGCTGCCGCGACCGGCGCAGACTCGCCCTCGGCCAGCACGTAGCCGATGACGTCACCGCATTTGTAGGTTGTCCCGACCTCGCCGACGAACACGAGCCGTCCACCGTCGGGAATTTCCACTTCGGTCTGCACTTTGTCGGTATCGACGAGCACGACTGCGGTACCGGCGGTCACCGCGGTCTCGGCGGTCACGAGCCATTCAACGATCGTGCCCTCTTCCATTGTGAGGCCGAGTTTGGGCATGGTGAACGGAAGAGGCATGGCGGTGCTCAGTTCTGCTGGTGCGGAGTGGGAAGAAGGAAGTGGCCGCGTGCCGCGGCAAGAGCGATGGCGCGCTCCACGTCGAGGACCATTGGGCCGTCGGCCCGAACTTCAGCGGTGGCACGTACGCCAGGATCGAGCACGCGATCGCGTTCACCGTCGAAGGCCAACATGCCGGGACCGTGAAGCGGGGTGGTGTCGCCGGTCCCGAGGCGTTCGCAGCGGGAGTACGACACGGGGGTGAACATCCCCGGAGCTAGCAGAGCACGAACGCGGCCTATCGCCAGGGCCGGATCGCTGGTGAGCTCGACGACGGTGGCGCCGGGTTCGCGGCGTGATACCGACGCCAGGAGCGCGGCGATCGACGAGAGCCCCACGCTGGCCGGCTCGGCGATACAGGCCACCACACTGCGGAGGAGGGCCGGATCCCAAACGGCTCGTGAACCGACGAAGCGGGTGTCGATCACGGCCACGTCGACCAGGGCGAGGTCGTCGGGCGATCCGTCGTCGAAGCGAACGGCGATCCACTTGGCGCGATACGACGCATCGTCGCGGACCACCGCGCCGGAGGCGATGAGACCCGCGCCGAGCCCCGCCAGCGTGGCGTCGAGCGATCGCGGAAAGACGTTGTTGGTGCCCGTCGAGATCGACACGAGCGGCGCTTCGAGCCATCCCTTGGCCACGTCGCGATTCGTGCCGTCGCCGCCCAACACAATCAGCGCGTCGACGTCTTCTTTGGCGAAGCGTGACGCCACCGCTACGGTGTCGCTGCGGACGCCGTAGACGGGTTCGTCGAACACCTCGATGGACGCGTCGCCGGTTTCGTCGGCCGTGAGATCGTCAACGGCCCGCTCACTGAGCCGATGGCGATCGGGGGCCACGAGGATGCGCTGCGCACCGCCGCTGATGGCGCCGAGTACCGCTCGCCGGACGACGCCGATCTTGGCTCCGTCGGACGTGGGTGAGGCGTGGGTGACCAGACGGCGGACGTCTTTGCCCGCCGCCGGGTTGGCGAGGATGCCGACGGTGGCCATGGGGGACAAGCAGCGCTCAGCTGCCGGGCGCGGGCCGACCGAGCACGTTGCGGATGCCAGTAGCGATCGACGCCGCGTCGGGCACGTAGTGCTTCTCCAACGCCGGGCTGAACGGCACCGGGGAGAACGGCGCCCCGATGCGAGCGACGGGCGCGTCGAGATGGTCGAACGCTTCCTCTTGGATCTGGGCGGCGATCTCGGCCCCGATGCCGCCGAAGCGCACGGCTTCGTGCACCACGATCACGCGGTGGGTCTTGCGGGCTGACGCCACGACCGTGGCCGTATCGAAGGGTTGCAGCGTGCGGGGGTCGATCACTTCGCAGTCGATGCCTTCGGCGGCGAGCACTTCGGCGGCGGCCAGGGACTCATTGGCCATACGGCCGAACGACACGACGGTCACGTCTTTGCCAGTGCGCTTCACATCGGCGACCCCGAGCGGAATGGCATAGAGGTCTTCGGGGACCGGGCCCGTCATACCGAGGAGACGCTTGTGCTTCACCATCACGGTCGGATTGTTCTCGCGGATACACGAGACCATGAGGCCCTTCATGTCATACGGATTCGAGGGGTACACGACCTTGAGCCCCGGAATGTGACACAGCAACGCTT
>JAYSTV010000569.1:0-2208 GCA_043719425.1 Acidimicrobiia bacterium
CAGTGGTCTTGGCCCCGTCGAGTTTGCCCCGCAGCGACACCAGGGATGCGTCTCGTTCGGCCAGTGACGTCTTGGCCGCTGAATGTTCGAACGAAAGCGCCGACAACTCTTTGAGCTTGGCGTCGCGGTCGGCGATCAGTTTGTCGTGCTCGGTCCGCAGTGCGGCAAGTTCCGTCGTCCTGGCGTCAACCGCACCGGCGTTGGCGGCGAGTTGGGTCGATGCCCCACCGGCCGAGCCGCCCCGGTTGACGTCGGTGCTCGTCGACGACGTCACGCCCGACGACTTGCGCCAAAGCAGGCGGTGAAAGAGCGCCCCGAGCCCGAAGGCAAGCGCGGCGAGAAAGATTGACTGGATGAGGAACCACTTCATACAAAAGCCTCCAACAGGCGGGACGAACGGTGTGCGGACAACTGGCGTACGACTCGTCGGGAAGTGGATCCGAGTCGGTGAGCAATGGGCAGACGCAACAGCACTTCGTCACCCGCGAGTTCCGCCCACGAAGAGTGACGCGTGGCACTGTAGCGGCCACACCTTTCGTTTGTACAGGGGTTCAGTTCTGATGATTCCCGCGAAGCGAAGGGGCTACGGTCTTCGCCTCGTGGGTGTCCTTCGTTTCTCGTTTGGCACAATGGGGTCTGGGAAATCCACCCTGGCGCTGCAGATCCACCACAACCTCAGCCGCCGTCACAAGAAGGGACTCCTGTGCTCGAAGCTCGACCGCGAAGGTGCGTTCGTGTCTTCGCGGCTTGGCCTCTCTGAACAGGCCATCCAGGTCAGCGAAGACCTCGATCTGTTTGCGATGGCGTCGGGATTCGCAAGCACGCACGGCGGCATCGACTACCTCGTCTGCGACGAGGCCCAGTTCTACTCACACGACCAGGCCGACCAACTTGCCCTCGTGGTCGACGTGCTGCATGCCGACGTCTACGCCTTCGGGCTCATCACCGACTTCCGCGGACGGCTCTTCCCGGGCACCGAGCGGCTCCTCGAAATCGCCGACGAACGCGTGCAACTTCACGTCGAAGCACGGTGCTGGTGCGGTGAGCGGGCCACGCATAATGCGCGCTTAGTAAATGGCCGGCTGGTCTACGAAGGAGCTGTCGTGGTGGTCGGAGACACCGACGAGCCGTCGGCTGAACCATTGTTCGGCGACGTGGTGTCCTACGAACTCCTGTGCCGCCGCCACTACCGCAGCGGCGAATCAGCCCGCCCGTTGTAGAAGGGCGAGTCCGCCTCGTAGCCTGACTCGATGCGTATCGCCAGTCTCATTCCGTCGGGCACCGACCTCGTTGCCGCACTCGGGCTCGGGTCCAGTCTCGTGGGGGTGTCGCATGAATGCGACCATCCGGAGGCACTTGGTCTTCCCGTCCTCACGTCGAGTGTGATTCCACGGCCCACGGCAAACGGGCCTTCACTCTCGCCGCTGGAGATCGACACCATCGTGAACACGTCGGTGGCGGCGGGCGAAAGTTTGTACAGGACCGACCGCGAGCTGCTGCGGTCCCTTGCTCCCGACGTGATCGTCAGTCAAGACGTGTGCGACGTCTGTGCGGTCAGCGCCGACGACGCGAATGCGGCGATGTGCGACGTTGCTCCCGGAGCGCGTCTCGTGATGCTCACTGCCACCTCGGTCGACGGGATGTACGTCGACCTCCTCCGTCTCGGTGAGGCACTTGGTGCAACGGCGCGCGCCGACGAGCTGATCGCAAAGGTGCAGGCCGATCTCGCAACAGCGTCGCTCGCAACGACCACCAAATCGATGCTCACGTTGGAGTGGGGCGAGCCGCCGTTCCTCGGCGGGCACTGGGTACCCGAGCTCGTGGAGCTAGCCGGTTTTCGTCATGCCTTGACCGATGCTGGATCAGCGTCACGACGGTCGACCTGGGAAGAGATTGCCTCAGCCGACCCCGACATGGTCGTGTTCTGCCCGTGCGGCTACGACCTCCATCAAGCTGCGACCGAAGCAAAGGCGCTGATCGAACGCCCCAATGTGGCGTCACTACGCGCCGTGCAGACCGGGAACTTCTTCGCCGTCGACGCCAACCGGCTGTTCTCGCGATGCACCACCAACATCGCTGAAGCGGTCGAACTGCTTTGCGCCCTCCGTGAACTCAACCCGACCGATATGCCGCCCCACGGAGCGGCCCGGATTGCGTTGTAGGGACGATCAGCGCATCGGGAAGTGACAGGCCACCTGCTGGCCATCA
>JAYSTV010000570.1:0-2208 GCA_043719425.1 Acidimicrobiia bacterium
GCTTCTTCGACGCTCGTATTGATGTCGGCACCAACGCGCTGCGAGCACTCAACTATCCCGACCAGTCAACGCCACCGGCGCCAGGCCAACTGCGCGCCGGCGCCCATACCGACTACGGCACCATCACCATCCTGCGCCAAGACGCCGCTCCCGGCAGCCTCGAAGTGCTTGACCACCGCGACGGGACATGGCTCGGCGTGCCGAGCGTCCCGGATGCGTTCGTGATCAATGTCGGCGACATGCTGGCCCAGTGGACGAATGATCGATGGCGGTCAACGCTGCACCGAGTGGTCAATCCGCCCAGCAACGCCGGCGCCCGTCGCCAATCGATGGCGTTCTTCCACAACGCCAACTTCCATTGCAAAGTGTCGTGCCTACGAACGTGTACGTCGCCCGAGAACCCGCCGCGCTATGCGCCCGTGCTCGCCGGCCCTCACCTCGTGTCCAAGTTCCGAAGAACAGGTTGACCAAGCCCGACGACCGGACTTCGAACGTGATGAAGAGTTCGCCGACGCGAACAGCGACGACCATCGACCGCTACTGCTGCTTGGGTCAAACCAAACACCGCGAAACCGACAGCGATCGAGGCGTCATTCCTTGGACGGGGTGAAGGTGAGCCAGAGTTCCTTGAGGCCGTGGAGGACATAGCTCGGCTCGTAGGCAAAGTCGTTTCGACTCGGCGTGAATGCGATGCTGCTGAGCCGAGCGAGGAGGGTCTGGAGGGCAATGCGTCCCTCCGCGCGGGCGAGTGCGGCGCCGATGCAGTAGTGCGGTCCCTGGCTGAATGCGAGATGTTGCTTGACGTTCGCACGCGTAAGATCGACGCAGTCAGGCTCAGGAAACTTGCGCTCGTCACGGTTGGCGCTGGCGTAGAGCACCCAGAGATGCGAACCCGCCGGGATCGCGCAGCCACCAACCTCCGTATCCACATTCGCCTGGCGATACAGACCCTGTACCGGCGTCTCCAGCCGAAGAACTTCATCCACCGCCTGATCGGTGAGATCGGGATTCGCTCGGAGCGCAGCCATTGCCTCGGGGTTGTCGACCAGCGTGCGCATGAGTGAGGCAATGAGTTTCGTTGTTGTCTCGTTGCCGGCCACCAGGAACTGCTGGAACATGGAGAGCATCTCGGGAATCGTCAGCTCCGTCTCGGAACCATCGTCTTCGCTGATGCGCGAATGCACCACGTCGGTGATGAGGTCATCATGGGGCGCGGCGCGGCGTTCGGCGATCTTCTCCGTGAAGTAGTCGGCAAACTCGACCTGCACGCGCACGTATTCAGCGATCTGTTCCACGCTCGGCTGATGATTGCCGACCAGGACAACGAGAACATCGCTCCATCGCTTGAACGTGGTGAGCTCACGGTCCGCCACGCCGAGCGCTCTGGCGATCACCGTGAGCGGAAGCCCCACGGCGAACTCACGGACTAGCTCAACTTCTCCACGATCAACGAACGCGTCGATGAGCCCATGGGCGATCGCCGTGATGTCGGCCTCCATTGCCCCAACCCGCCGCGGACCGAACGCGCTGTTCACGAGGCGGCGTTGGCGTCCGTGGTCGGGCGGGTCGGCCGAGAGCAACACCGACGAACTACGCGAGAATGCCTTGGCAACGGTGGCTGCCATTTCGGGTGAACTGGCCGCGACCTCCTGCACCCGGGCCATCAGGAACGCGCCGGCATGGGGGCCGGTCGGCATGCGCGAGGAGAACCGAACGGGATCGCGCACGATTTCGAGCACGTCGTCGTAGCGGGTCACCGCGAAGCAGCCGGTTTCCTCGATGAAGTGCACCGGGCCGGCATCGCGCAGCTCGCGGAACACCGTCTGCGGGCAAGCGACCGCGGCGGGGTTCAGGTGGAGCAGGTGAGTGAGGCCGGGGCTGTTGGCGACGTCCATCGTCGAATCTTTCCAGACTCATGCCGCCGAGTGCATGTGGCGGCTGGTGGGGCCCAGCCGACGAGTCGGGGAATCACGGCAACGTGCGGGCGAAGGCGCGCACCGCGAACGTGCCGAGCATGGCAAATTTTGGTGGTGCTGCAGTGAACGTGAACGGCCCGACCGTCCGGAGTTGACCAGCCCGGTGAGGTGCTCCACGCTCGCCCGCGTGAGAAATGGCGCATCGACCGGGTAGCGAGTCGTGCCGAAGTGTTCGTCCCATCCGATGTGGATGATTCCCGCCCGAGATGTTTTGTCGCATCGACATAGACGC
>JAYSTV010000058.1:0-10426 GCA_043719425.1 Acidimicrobiia bacterium
TCGTCGCCAGCCCGTGGGGCTTTCCCCGCTACCGAGCCGAACTCGAGAGCACCCGCAACCGATTCCGTTGGGTCGAATACTCCGTCTCGTCGTCGGTCATGGTGATTCTCATCGCCGGAGTGGTGGGCATGACGGACATCGCCGCGTTGATCGCCATCGGCGGAGTGAACGCCTCGATGGTCTTCTTCGGCTGGCTCATGGAGACCACGAACAAACCTGGTCCCGGGGCGAACTGGGCTCCGTTTCGGTTCGGCAGTTTCGCTGGAATCGTGCCCTGGATTGCCATCGTCGTCTACACCGTGGGCGCCGCCCGGAGCACGGCGGGTACCGGCGACGGTGTGCCCGGGTTCGTCTACGGCATCTTCGTGTCGCTCTTCCTCTTCTTCAATTCCTTCGCCATCACCCAGCTCCTGCAGTACCGGGCGACGGGGAAGTGGGCCGACTATCTCCACGGCGAGCGGGCTTACATCATCCTGTCGCTCACCGCCAAGAGTGCCCTGGCGTGGCAGATCTTCGCCAACGTCTTGTTGCCGAACGTGTGACGCAGCCTTGGTGGGCGATACGGTCGACGGTTGTATGCCTCTCGATCCCGTCATCAAAGGATTTCTCGACGCGGCCAACGCGACCGGACGTCCGCCCATCTGGGAATCACCTCTCGATGTAGGGCGGGCCGCCTACGCGACGTACATGAGCCTCGCTGGACCAGGTCCCGACATGAAATCGGTGGAGGACCGGACACTTGGCGGGGTGCCCGTGCGGATATACCGGCCCCACCATATTGACGCCGTCAGCGCGCCGGCGCTTGTGTGGGTTCACGGCGGTGGTTGGACTATTGGTTCCGTCGACACCGATGACTGCCGGGTGCGCACACTCGCGGAGCGAGCCGGTGTTGTCGTTCTCAGTGTCGAGTACCGGCTGGCCCCGGAGCATCCGTTTCCAGCAGCGTTCGACGACGCCTACGCCGTGGTTACCGCGGCGGCCGCAACCTCTGCGGAACTCCGCATAGATGTGGGCCGAATCGCCGTCGGTGGCGACTCCGCCGGTGGGAACCTTGCTGCCGCAGTTGCGCTGTGGGCCCGCGATCACGACGGTCCGTCGATCGCCTTTCAGCTCCTCGTGTACCCAGCTGTTGATGGACCCGACAGCGGCTACGCATCGTTGGCGGAGAACGGGATTGGCTACTTCCTCACACTCGATTCGATGCGGTGGTTCACCGCGAACTACGAGCCGCCCGGGACGGTCGTCGACGAACGGGTCGAACCGATGCGGGCCAAAACACTCGCCGGTCTGCCACCAGCGCATGTGATCACCGCCGAGTTCGATCCGCTCCGCGACGAAGGCACCGCCTACGCCAATCGTCTGCGCGCTGATGGTGTGCCCACGACCCATATCAACTACGAAGGTTGCATCCACGGCTTCTTCGGGATGGAAGCGCTCTTTCCTGTCGCCAAGGTGGCGATGGACGATGCTGCTGCCGCCCTGCGCGCTGGTCTTCCGGTGCCGGCATGAGCGCTGTGTCGGCCGTGGGTCGAGTCGCTGGGAAGGTGGTGTTCATCACCGGCGGCGCCCGCGGTCAGGGCGCGTCGGAGGCCGGCCTGTTCTGTCGGGAAGGGGCCATCGTGATCATCGGCGACGTGCTCGACACCGACGGTGAGGCCACGGCACATGCTCTGCGCGCTGATGGTTTCTCGTGCACCTATGTGCACCACGACGTGACCAGCGAAGCGGCGTGGGCGTCGGTGGTGGCTGGAATCGTGGAGACGCACGGCCGGCTTGACGTGCTCGTGAACAACGCCGGGATCTTTCCCCGTGGCGGTGTGCTCGACACGACGTTGGCTGATTGGGAGAAGGTCATCGCCATCAACCAGACCGGGGTGTTCCTCGGGATGCAGGCGGCGGCGCGCGTCATGGTCGAACAGCGCTCCGGGTCGATCATCAACATCTCGTCGGTCGCCGGACTTGAAGGTACGCCGGGGTTCATCGGCTACGGCACGTCGAAGTGGGCGGTGCGAGGCATGACTAAGTCGGCCGCCAAGGAGCTCGCGGCTCACGGCGTGCGGGTGAACTCGGTGCACCCCGGCATCATCGAAACCGCCATGCTCCACACGTTCGACGAGATCTCGCCAGGGATGCGTGGTGCACTCAATGTCCGGATCCCGCTCGGGCGCACCGCCGAGGCGGTTGAGGTGGCCCAGCTCGTTCTCTATCTCGGCTCCGACGAGAGCTCGTACTCAACCGGGTCGGAGTTCGTGGTCGACGGCGGCTGGACCGCGTAGTCGCTCGTTGACGCGCTCAGACGCCAAGTCGGTCAAGAGTGGCGGCCACTTCGCGCCATGCTTCGTCGGCGGGAGGAAGGGCGGGGGCGAGCCTCGATTGGAGTTCGTCGAGGTCGTCTCGGTGCTGCGGGCCCTCTCGCGCACCTTGCGGGCCGACGTGGGGAGCTCGGCGATGAAGGCTGCCGTGGTCCGCTGAGCATGACCCGGTTCGGTGACGTGCATACAGACGCTCCAGCCGGGCGCTTCGGCGTGCGCATCGTGGTCTTGCTGCCATAGGTTCAGCGCGTCGAGCGTGACCGGCCGTGGCCGATCGCAGAGCGACGAGGCAGTCACACATCGGGCGACGCACTCACGACGTTCCACCCGCGTCGAAGCGATACGAGGCGCGTCAAGGCCACGACGACAACGGCGCCGATGGCGACTGGAGTGCGGGCCACGTTCCATCGGCTTCCGATAACGACGATGGCCCCGCCAATCAGAGCCGCGGTGGCGTAGACCTCGCGCCGTAAGATCACCGGTATCTCTCGCAGCAGTACGTCGCGAATGGCTCCGCCGCCTACCGACGTGATGACGCCCAGCCCGATCGCCGCGAGGCTGCCCAGGCCGAACCGCAAGGCCTTCTCGGTGCCGCCCACCGCGAACAACCCGAGGCCGATCGCGTCGAGCACGAGGAGCGCCCGATGCTGGCGGGCGATGCGAGCCGAACGAACGAACACGACGATGGCCGCTGGTACCGGCGCCACGAGATAGCGCCAGTCGGTGAAGGACGCTGGGGGAGTGGCGCCGAGCAACACGTCGCGCAGGACCCCGCCGCCGAGCCCGGTCACGGCCGCCGTGACGATCACCCCGAACAAGTCCAAGCGCTTCTCCATCCCGGCGAGCGCGCCGGCCGTGGCGAAGGCGGCGATCCCGATGAGGTCGAGAACGAGGACAAGGGTCGACTGGTTCACGCGAGGGCGCGTCGAAGAAAGTCGACCTGCAGGAACAGGAGGTTCTCGGCCACTTCCTCCTGGGGCGTCATGTGCGTGACCCCCGACAGCGGCAGGACCGAATGCTGGCAACCAGCGGCGAGTAGCCGCGACGAAAGCTGGAGGGTATGAGCGGCCACGACGTTGTCGTCGGCCAGACCATGAATGAGCAGCAGCGGCCGACGAAGTCCTGCCGCCAACGGAAACAGCGACGACCGTTCGTAGGCCTCTGGGTGTTCTGACGGCAGACCGAGATAGCGCTCGGTGTAGCCGGTGTCATAGAGACCCCAGTCGGTGACTGGTGCGCCGGCGACGGCGGCATGGAACACGTCGGGCGCCTTCAAAACGGCGAGCGCGGCCAAGTAGCCACCGAACGACCAGCCGCGAATACCGACACGGTCGACGTCGATCTGCGGGTACCTTGCTGCGGCATCGTGCAGCGCCGTGATCTGATCCTCCAATACCGGTCCGGCGAAGTCACCAGCGATCTCGCGCTCCCACCGAGGCCCGATCGCCGGAGTGCCGCGACCGTCGGCTACGAGCACGATGAAGCCTTGATCGGCCAGCCACTGTGACGACGCGTGGGCGTTGCGGGAGGCGACCACCCGAGCGGCGTGCGGACCGCCGTAGGGATCCATGATGACGGGAAGCTTCGTCAGCCCATCGCCGAACGGCTCGGCGTCGGTGGGGAAGAAGACGCAACACGGAATGGCTCGCGGTCCGGCCCGAAAGAACGTGGGCCTCGGTGACACCACTGCGGCTTCGGCATGGTTGGTGATCTGCGTCTGCATGAAGGTCCGTTGCCCCAGCGGAGCTGCGAGCGTCTTCGTCCGTAAGTCGACCAGCAGATGCTCAGCGCGCAGACGGTCGATGGATGTTGAGCGAAGCACGAAAACACCGGGGCCGCTCGTGATGTCGTGCACGCCGGGGTCGTTGATGGAACCGGCGATCACCGTGATCGGCAACGAACCATCGAGGGAGACGCTGACGATGCACGTGGTCGCGGGATCGGCCGGCACATCGAGCCCCTCGATCGGTCGCGATGCGTTCACAACGGCAAGAACGCAGTCGCCGTCGACACCAACGACGCGTCGGGTTTGCAGGTTGGCGGGCGTGAGGATGGTGTGGCTTGGCGCGCCCGGCCGGACGATGACCAACGCTCGTGTGCCCTCGGGATCGTCGTAGGTATCGAGCTCGATAGGCGTAGACAGACCGGGGGCCGCGGATGTTTGCACGTGCAGGTCAGCGGTGAGAACGAGCATGTCATCGGCGAGTCGAAGGGGAAGGCCGCCGGCGAGTTCGACCCACACGTCGTCGTGCACGTCGTGCAGTCGACGAAGGTGACCGGAGCGCGGATCGGCGTCGAGGATCCGGAGGTGGCGCTGCCCTCGGTTCAGCAGCGTGATGGTGAGACCGTGCTTTGTCCACTGCGCATCGACCAGGTAGCAGAACTCGTTTTCGTCCCACGTGATGTCGGCCCTCGCTCCGGTCGCGGCATCGATGACCGCCAGCGAAAGGAGCGCGTTCGCCGTCCCGGCGGCCGGGTAGCGATGGGTGGTTGGCGTGCGCTCGGGATGGGTCGGATCGGCGATGGTCCACACGTTGACCGGGGTCACGTCGACCCGTTCGGCGAGGATGTGGGTGGAGTCCGGCGACCACCAGAATCCGCGATAGCGGTTCAGCTCCTCGGCGGCGACGAAATCGACGACCCCCCACGACACGTTCTCGTCGTGCTCGCCGATGAGCAGACGATCGTCGGTCGAACCAGCACGCGCGCTTACGGCACGAAGACATCGATCGCTGACGTAGGCCACCGTCGATCCGTCGGGGGAGAGGCGAGGGTCGTAGCCGCTGGGTTTCGCGGCGAGCGTCTGCGACGCGCCATTGTCGAGGTTGGCCACCACGAGCACGCCGTTGAGGGCAAACACCGCGATCGACGCGTTCGTGTCGATATCGAAGGCGGTAATGCCCGACGCCTGTTCACGCAAACGTTCGCGTCGGGCCAACTCGGCGACCGGCAACGTTCCGTCGGCCCGCAGCTCGAGGGTTAGCGGGTCCACGAGCAGTCGTTCCGTCCATCGACCATCGCCTTGACGGTCGAGGCACCACAGCCGGTTCACGGGGTCGTCGCCGCCGAGGGAGCGAAGGAAGACCACGCGGTCACCGTCGGCGTTGATTCGGTAGGCGCGTGGCTCACCGCAGGTGAAGCGACGCGTCCTGGCGTATTGACGGGGAAACGACTCGGGGCCGGTCATAGCCCCGAGCGTAGGAGGCGCCGTGGACTTCGGGTGGTCTGTCCGGTGCTGTCGAAGCCCGGTTACCGTGGCGTCTATGTCTGAGAACACACCCACTGCCGCCGTCATTACCGGTGCGGCCTCCGGAATTGGTCGAGCGGCGGCGGCGCGATTCGCCGCTGCCGGCCATAGCGTGGTGGTCGCCGACGTGGACCTGGTGGCCGCCACCGCTTTGGTGGCCGAGCTGACCGCGGCGGGGCACCGGGCGTTGGCCGTGCGCGTCGATGTCACCGACACGGCGCACCTGCGGTCGATGTTCGAGCTGGCCGCCCAAGAGCTCGGGCGAATCGAGTTCGTGTTGGCCAACGCCGGCATCATGACGGGTGCCCCGGACTTTCCCGATGCGTTACCGGAACAGGTGGCGAGGGTTGTTGCCGTGAACCTGACCGGGGTTATGCACACCTGCCAGCTGGCCCTCCCGCATCTTCGCCATAACGGCGGTTCGATCGTGTGCACGGCGTCGACGGCGGCGCTCGGCCCGCTTCCCGGCGACCCTATCTACGCGGCGACGAAGGCCGGGGTGGTGAGCTTTGTGTCGTCGTGTGCGGCGTGGTCCGAACGATACGGCGTGCGGGTCAATGCCGTGTTGCCGGGCATGGTCGACACGCCGATCGTGGCCAAAACCGGCGACGGCACCACCCCAGCCGCCTGGCTTGCCCCAGCTCTACGTGTACTTACGATGCTTCGCCCCGAAGAGATTGCTGATGCGATGTACGCGCTGGCCACCGATGCATCGGCGGCCGGTTCGGCCGTGACGATCCTCAACCCGGAGCGGAGGAGCTGATTGCGTCGAGAATCTCCGACGTGCGCTTGAACGTGAGTCCCGTGGCCGACCGGTGTGCGTACTGAATGATGCCCTTCGGATCAACGACGAACACTGAGCGCCGATAGAAGCCGAGCGGGCCGAGGATGCCGTAGAGCTTGCCAACCGCCTTATCGGTATCGGCCAGCAGTGGGAACGAAAACCCGCCATTGCGCTCACTGAACCGCTCGTGGCTGGCGACGTCTTGAGCGGAGAGCCCCAGCACCTGCGCGTTGAGACCGTCGAACTCGTCGCGCTCCTTTGTGTAGGCGTTCAGCTGCAGGGTGCACACGGGCGAGTTGTCGGCCGGATAGAAGGCCAAGACGACGTGTTGGCCGAGAAAATCGGCCAGCGAATACGTCTCGTCCCCCGTGCCGGGCAGGGTGAACCCCGGCGCAACGTCTCCAACATCAACAGCCACGACCGCCACGCTACCGACGCCGTGGCCAAGCGTGTGAAACGAGCAGAAAGTTCAGCGTTGGCGAACGGCTTCAAAGAGGGTGATCAGCGTGGCCGACGCCACGTTGAGCGAGTCGGCCTGGCCCGCCATGGGGATCACCACGGTCTCGTCGGCCTCGGCCAACCAGGCATTGGAGAGGCCATGCATCTCCGAGCCCATAACGATGGCCAGAGGACCGGTGAGATCGGCGTCGGTGTAACGCGTGGTGGCCGATGGCGTGGTGGCCACGGAACGGATGCTCCGCGCTCGGAGGAAAGCGCGGACATCAACTGAATCGGCGACGACTACCGGAACGGCGAAGAGCACGCCGGTCGAAGAGCGCACGACGTTGGGATTGAAGAGGTCGGTGACCGGATCGCACAGGATGACCGCGTTCACTCCCGCGGCATCGGCTGAGCGAAGAATGGTGCCGAGGTTGCCCGGCTTCTCGATCGCCTCGACCACCAGCACCAGGGGCGTGGCGGGTAGCTGGGTTGTCAACCACTCGAGCGAATGGTGCCACTGGGCCACGACGGCCAGCAGCCCATCGGGACGATCCCGGTAAGCACACTTGGCAAACGCGTCTCGGCTGAGTTCCGTGACCTTCGCTCCGGAGCGCTGGGCGTCATTGATCAGCGCCTGCTCGTTCTCGCCCTGGAACCAGTCTGGTCCCACGTAGAGCTCAATCGGCGCCACCTGCTGATCAAGCATCCGGCGGATGGCCCGATAGCCCTCGACGATGAACACGCCTTCGTCGTCGCGATCGCGTCGGTCACGCAACCGCACCAACCGCTTGACCCGGGGGTTGGTGACCGAGGCGATCACCTCCGAGGGCGTGCTCATGTTCTGTTCAAGCGAGGGTGGCGAGAATCTCGTCGGAGATGTCGAAGTTGACGTAGATCTCGGCCACGTCGTCGAGGTCATCGAGCGCATCGACCATCTTCAGGACTTTCTTGGCATCTTCGGCGTTGAGTGGCACCAAGTTTTCGGCCACCATCGGCCGATCGACGGAATCGAATGCGATCCCTGCTTCGGTAAGCGCGCTGCATACTTCACCGACGGCGGTGGGGGCACAGCGAACCTCGAACATGTCGCCCTGATCGAGCAGATCTTCGGCTCCACCTTCGGCGGCGACCAGGAACAATTCCTCCTCGGTCAGCATGCCGGCAGCCCTCTTTTTCGGCACCATGACCACGCCGCGTCGAGCGAACTGCCATGCCACTGCGCCCGGCTCGGCGATGGAGCCGCCGTTCTTCGAGAAGGCGGCGCGCACGTCACCGGCGGCCCGGTTGCGGTTGTCGGTCTCGACCTCGACGAGGAGGGCACAGCCGCCCGGCGCATAGCCCTCGTAGAGGATGTTCTCCGTCTGGATGTCGGCCTTGAGCTCCCCCGTGCCGCGCTTGATGGCGTTGGTGATCTTGTCGCTCGGCAGCTGTTCCGCCTTCCCCTTGAGGATCATCGTGCGAAGGGTTGCGTTCGCGCTTGGATCGCCGCCTCCTTCTCTCGCCGCCACTTCGATGTTGCGGACGAGCTTGGCCCACAACTTGCCGCGCGCCTTGTCGGCGGCGCCCTTCTTGTGTTTGATCGTTGCCCATTTGCTGTGGCCGGACATGGTGGTCTCCTTGGGACGGGCGCCGGTCAGGCCGACGCGAAGGCGTGAGAGAGGAACAGTTGATGAATGCGAGTATCCGACGTGAGCTCGGGATGGAACGACGCGCAGAGAATCTGACCGTTGTCGCCGCCGCACACGAGCACGGGCGCGTCGTCCCACATGGCAAGTACACGTACGGTCGAGCCGAACGACTCAACCTTGGGAGCGCGGATGAACACGGCCCGAAATGGCTCGTCGAGTCCGTGGATGGCGAGGTCGGCCTCGAACGAATCGATCTGGCGGCCGTAGCCATTGCGACGAACGGCGATGTCGATCACGCCAAATGGCTGTTGGTCGGCGCGACCGTTTTCGACCGACGTGGCCAACAAGATCATGCCGGCGCACGTGCCAAAAACCGGGAAGCCATCGGCGAGGCGAGAACCAAGGGCGTCGAACAGCCCGCTGGTGTGCAGCAGACGGGTCATGGTCGTGGATTCGCCGCCGGGCATGGCGAGCGCGTCGACCGTGGCCAGCTGGGCGGGTGTGCGCACCTCGACCGCCTCGCAGCCGAGGCGGGTGAGCGCAACGCGATGTTCGGCGAACGCTCCCTGGAGGGCGAGCACGCCGACCCGACGACCGAACCAGGGCGCGTCGTTCACGGCGACGAGGCCGAGTTGCTCAGAGTGAGGACGAAGCCAGCCGCCCGGCGCCAGATCCGACGGACGAGTCGAGAGACCCACCTGGGGGCCTCGCGTCGTCAGAGGATCGGGTATCGCACGTCATGGGCCCTACAAACTATCGGTGAACTACCAGCCGCGCTCGGCGTACTTAACGTCGAGCTTGCCGATCTCAAGGCCGGGCATGAGCACGCCGAGGCCACGGGACACCTTGGCCAGGACCTCGGCGTCCTGGAAGTGGGTGGCCGCCTCCACGATGGCTTTGCCCACGGCGGAGGGGTCCGACGACTCGAAGATGCCGGAACCGACGAATACGGCCTCGGCGCCGAGCTGCATGCACAGAGCGGCGTCGGCCGGGGTGGCGATGCCCCCGGCGGAGAACAGCGGCACGGGGAGCTTGCCGGTCTCGGCGATCTCGGCCACGAGCTCGTAGGGGGCGCGCAACTCCTTGGCCCAATGGAAGAGCTCGGGTCCGTCGGCCAGGGTGATCTTCTTGATGTCGCCGGTGATTTGGCGCATGTGCCGAACTGCCTCGACGATGTTGCCAGTGCCGGCCTCGCCCTTGGAACGGATCATGCACGCGCCCTCGGAGATGCGACGGAGGGCCTCGCCCAGGTTGGTGGCGCCGCACACAAACGGAGCGGTGAAGGCCCACTTGTCGATGTGGTGCATCTCGTCGGCCGGGGTCAGGACCTCGGATTCGTCGATGTAGTCAACGCCCAGCGACTGGAGAATCTGCGCTTCGACGAAGTGGCCGATGCGGGCCTTCGCCATGACCGGAATCGTGGTGACGGCTTTGATCTCCTCAATCATCTGCGGATCGCTCATTCGGGCCACGCCGCCGTCACGACGAATGCGAGACGGGATGCGCTCAAGCGCCATGACCGCCGTGGCGCCGGCGTCTTCGGCGATTTTCGCCTGTTCGACGTTCATCACGTCCATGATCACGCCGCCCTTGAGCATCTCGGCGAGGCCCCGCTTCACACGGGCGGTACCAACGAAACGATCAGGCGTCTGCGACATGGCAATCAGCTTATGGTCCATGGTCCGATACCTCGCCGCAGATTCCCGAAGCCCCAGGTCGGTTGACTCAAAATGGCCACGCTCCGTAGCAATTCGGCGTTTCCTCCGTTACGGTTTCGGCATCCACCCCCTCCCGAAGGAAAACATGAAGCTCAGGTCTGTCGGCGCGCGTGTCGCCGTGTTCTCGTTGGCTGTTGGTCTTGGTGCCGGTTCCGTCGGCATTGCCCAAGCCCAGACGCGCAATCGCCGTGCGGCGAAACAACTCGATTCAGCGACGAAGTCGCGCAACTCCCAGAGGGGTAGCGAGCGGGAGGGCCGCGACCGCGACGGGCGCGGCAAGGAAATCCGGTTCAACA
>JAYSTV010000571.1:0-5310 GCA_043719425.1 Acidimicrobiia bacterium
CGCCGGGACTGATCCCGACGATCCGTCGCTCTTGCGTCGTTGGTCGACGGTTTCGCCAACCTGCGGATTTACACGTCGAGGCGAGCCGATCCGAGGGTCACGGTCGCGCTTTGCCGTTTGCCATCACGCACCCATTCGATCTGCACGTCCTTGCCGGCCTTGTTGCCGCGCACGAGTTCGCCGAGCGCCTCGGACTTCTCTACCGCTTGGCCAGCGAAGCGGGTAACGATGTCGCCCGGACGCATCCCGATGTTGTCGGCCGGCGATCCGACCGTGACTTCCACGACTAACGCGCCCTTCGAAACCGACAGGCTGTACTGCTGACGAATCGTCTCGTTCATCGTCTGCGTCTTCACACCCAGGAATGTGCGCGGACCGTTGTCCTTCTCGCCCTTGCGCAGCTTGTCGAGGACCGGCTTGATGCGATCGATAGCAATCGAAAATCCGATGTTGTTGGTGTTGCGAAGGATCGCCGTGTTCATGCCGATCACTTCGCCACGAGCGTTCACGAGTGGGCCTCCGGAGTTCCCCGGATTGATGGCGGCGTCGGTTTGGATCAGGCCTTCGAGGGCACCGTTGTCCGCTTCGATGGTGCGATCGAGAGCCGACACAATGCCGGTGGTAATCGTCGGCCCGCCGGGAAGGGCGAGCGCATTGCCGATGGCCACGACCTGATCACCAACGGCCATGGACTTGGATGATCCGAGCGCCGCCGTGGCGAGATTGGTCACGCCGTCGACCTTCACGAGGGCAACATCTTTTTGGCGGTCCCGACCGATGACGGTGGCAGTCCTCACCTTGCGATCAGCGAAGGTGACCTTGATGGCCGTGGCCCCTTCGATCACGTGTGCGTTGGTGAGGATGTAGCCGTCCTTCGTGAGGACCACGCCGGTACCGGCACCCTGCGACGGCTCGACACTGAAGAACGAACCGGAATCGATCTGCTGCTGGGTGCTGATGGCAACGACGGCCGGCTCAACTCGCTTGAGCACCTCGGCAATCGACAGCGTTTGACCGGCGAACGCGGTAGCCGCTTTCACCGGGCCCTTGCTGATGGCGTCAACGGCTTGCACGGCAGGGGCGGCCGTCTTGTTCGTGTTGCGAGTGGCCACCAGCACGCCGCCGAGAGCAGCACTCGTGAAGAGCGCACCGATGAGCCCGCCAACGGCTGCAGCCTTGATGAACGGGGGCCGAGGGGCCGGCTCGACCGAAGCGACCGCCGCCGAGGTCGGCAACGGTGAAGGCGTCACGACCGATTCGGACTGGGGTACCGGCGGCGGTTCAGGCGGCGGAAGAAAGGAGTCGTATTCCATGAGATCAGTATCGGCTGGAGAAATTGGAAGGCGGTGAAAGTCAGACGGTGACCGCGTGGCACATTTCACCCCGAAAGGGTGACGGCTTTCACCATGACGTCATCAAGCATCGGCTCGGTGAGCGTTCCGGTGAAGGTGTTCTGCTGGCTCGGGTGATACGAACAGATCACGTGCGCCGAACGACCGTCGGACAACGTGACCGCACCGACGACCGCGTGGCCGAACTTCGGCAGCTTTGCGGAGTCCCGGGCGAGAAGATCGCGACGGACAACGTCGTAGGCGAAGTGGCCGAGCACGATGATCGCGCGAACGCCACTGAGCAACCGCAGCTCACGTTGGAGAAATGGTAAGCACGCTTGTCGTTCCATGGGTGTCGGCTTGTTAGCTGGAGGAGCGCATCGAACCGCCGCCGCGACCCACGCGCCTCGCAGTACGAGACCGTCGTCGATCGAATGTGACGTTGGTTGGTTTGCGAGACCGGCTCGGTGCATCGCCCGGAACAGCCAGTCACCGGATCGGTCACCGGTGAACACCCGCCCGGTCCGGTTGGCCCCGTGAGCCGCCGGCGCCAGGCCCAGCACCAAGACCCTGGCCTGCGGATCACCAAAGCCCGCCACACCCCTCCCCCAATAGCTCTCGTTCTGATACGACGCCCGCTTCTCCGTTGCTACCTGTTCGCGCCAGCTGACCAGCCGGGGACAGGCCCGACACCCGGTGATCTCGTCGGCCAGCTTGCCGAGTGCGTCGATCGATTCTTTTGGTGGCAAACGCCGAGGTCCAGACGATCCCATCGGCCCAGTTTCGTTCGCGCCATGCCTGCTTGCGTCGCAACCCGTGCCAAACTTTTGATTGTGATCGCCGGGAGTTCCGGCTCGGTGAGAGAGGGTGTTGTGAACGTTGTGGTGCTAGCTGGTCGTGTTGCCGACCGACCGTTTCGTCCGGGAAACGGTGAGCGCGTGGTCATCAAACTCGATGTCGACGGCGAGAACCCGTCGAAGTCCGATCGTATTGAACTCCATTGCTTCGGCGCCGTGGCCGAACGGGCGATGCGGTTGTGGCAGGGCGACCTCATCGGTATTCGCGGCCGTATCGAGTTGCGAATCTGGTCCGAGGATGGCGAAGAGTACGACGAGCTGCGCGTGGTCGCCCACCGAGTCGACGTGATGGTCAAGGGCAACACCCAGCGTCCCCCACGCGAAGGCGGCGCACGCGAGGGTGGCAGCTGGGGCAACCGCGAGGGTACCCGTGACAACAGCCGAGACGGCAGCCGCGACAGTCGCGTGGCCCGCGGGCCCCGCGACGCTCGCGACCAGCGCGGCGGACAGTGGTTGGCCCCGCACGAAAGCCTCGGCGAGCACCGGGCCCCGGTTACCGACGACAGCGACTTCAACGACAACAACGACAACAACGACTTCAACGACTTCAACGACAACGACTGATGGCTTCGACAAAGTCGGCCACGCCGCCGAAGGCGCCAACCTCCACGCTCGTGCTGCTCGTGCGTCACGGCCAGACCCCGACAACAGGAAAGACCCTGCCCGGTCGGGCCAAGGGCCTGCACCTGGCCGATGTCGGCCACGCCCAAGCGCAGGCGGTGGCCGAACGACTCAATGTGCTCAAGCGCATCGACGCGATCTACGCGTCACCACTCGAACGCGCCCGGGAAACTGCCGCGCCATTGGCCAAAGCCCGAGCCATGTCGGTGCGCGTTGACCGCGGATTGTTCGAATGTGACTTCGGCGAGTGGACCGGCGCCGAGTTGAAGGATCTGGCCAAGAAGCCCGAGTGGGCGACCGTGCAGCGCTACCCCTCCGGCTTTCGCTTTCCCGGTGGCGAGTCGTTCACCGAGATGCAGACCCGCATGTCCGGGGCGGTGAAGCGCCTCGCCGCCGCCCACCTGGGCGGCGTGATCGTGTGCGTCAGCCATGCCGATCCCATCAAGGCGGTGATCGCCGATGCCCTCGGCACGCACCTCGACCTGTTCCAGCGAATCTCGATTTCCACCTGCTCGGTCAGCGCCATCGCCTACGGCCCGACCGGTCCCAACGTGTTGTGTGTGAACTCGATCGGTGACCTCTCGGCCCTCGCCCCCTCATGAGCAGCAGGATCGACATGGATCATGTCGACGCCTTCATCGTTGGCACCGTCGGTGAGCCCGGCAATCGGACGTTCTTTTTCCAAGCGCGAGGGTTGATCGACGGTCGCACGGGGACCGTCACCTTCAAGTGCGAAAAGGTGCAGGCCGCGCTGCTGGCCGAAGCCATTGGCAAGCTCCTCGGCGACTATCCGCTCGTGCTCGGCAGCGAAATCGTTGCGTGGGAGCCGCTCGCCCATCCGGTACTGCCGGAATGGACCGTCGGGACCATCCAGCTGGGTTATGAACAGGCCGAGGACCGCGTGGTCGTCTTCCTGCAGGAAGTGGTTGAACTGGAGGAGGGCGTGGACCCGGACTCCATCGACCTCGACGCGCTCGACATCGGCCGCGCCCGGTTCCAGTTGAGTCGCGTGCAAGCGTCGGGGGTGTTGGCCAACGTTCCGTCGATCATCGCCGCCGGTCGGCCGCTGTGCCCGATGTGTGGATCGACTATCGCCGCCACCGGGTATACCTGCACGTGTTTCAACTAGGCGGCCCTCGTGGCGACTGAACCAGATCTGCTGCTGTGCGGCGATATTGAGATCGAAGGTCGCATGCCGTGGAGTTCCAACGCCACGTTTCTCGTTCGTCTGCGCGCTGATGAATCCGAGGAGACGACCGACGAGTCTGCCCAAAGGTCCGCTGCCCCAGCGGAGCTGCGAGAGTCACCCAAAGCGATCTACAAACCCCATCGCGGCGAGCGTCCGCTGTGGGATTTTCCCGACGGTCTCTATCGACGCGAAGTTGCCGCCTACGAACTCTCGGTGCTCCTCGGATGGAACATCATTCCGCGCACGGTAAAACGCGACGGCCCCTTCGGCGTGGGCTCGGTGCAGGAGTTCATCGACGCCGACTTCAGCGAGCACTACTTCACGATGATGGAGTCGCGACCGTCAGTACACGAACAATTCCGCATGTTCGCCACCTTCGATCTTCTGGCCAACAATGCCGACCGCAAGGGTGGTCACCTCCTCCTCCGGCCGAGCGACGACACCGTGTGGGGTATCGATCAGGGACTGTGCTTCAACGTCGAGCCCAAGCTGCGAACCGTGCTGTGGGACTTCGCCGGCGAGAAGATCCCGAAGCGGCTCCGTCCCGATGTGGCGCGGGTGGCGGCCATGACGGCCGGTTCGCTCGGCCCCCTCGACGAGTTGCTTATGCCCGACGAGATCGAGACGCTGCTGGCCCGCGCCCGGCGGGTGGTTGAGCGGCCCTTCTTCCCGCACCCGAAGTCGGACTACGCCTACCCCTGGCCGATGGTCTGAGCGTTCCTACTCGTGGTGGTCTAGGACGCGTAGGCCGTCGAAGCGGACGTAGGACCAGACGTGGAACACCACGAACACGGCGGCCGACGCTCCGGCGGCGACCTCGAGTGAGGCGAGGTCGGCGATGACGCCAAGGACCAACGAGCCGACTGCGGCGCCAAGGAAGAACATCTGCATGTAGACCGCCATCACGCGGCCGCGGAACGCGTCGTCGACCTGCAGCTGCACCGAGGTGTTGAGCGCGGTGGCTCCCACGGAGTTGGCAAAACCGGCGACGGCGAACGACGCGAAGCCCACCCAGAAGTTCCCCGTCACCACGAGCACCACATCGGCCACAACCCAAGACAGGAAGGCCAGACGAACTTGCTGGGAGTTCTTGGCGCGACGTGCCGCCATGCCGATCAGCACCACGCCGATCGCGCCACCGAGGCCGAACCCACCAACGAGCACGCCGTTGTCGTTGGCCGCCCGCCCCAACTGGTCGCGTGCGATTGCCGGCGCCAGTGTGGTGAGCCCGAAGCCGAACGCAGCGTTCACGAACACCGCCATCGGTGCGTATCGCAGCCCGCGGCGGCGCATGATGTAGCGCCATCCGTCG
>JAYSTV010000572.1:0-5303 GCA_043719425.1 Acidimicrobiia bacterium
GTGAGCACCCAAAGGAACGCCGTGATCGGCACGATGACGACGAAGGTCCACCACCAGACCGAGCGCATGATGCGTCGAGGATCGATCTCACTCGCGAAAAACCCCGCCGCCGACGGGATGCCCAGGCCGGGGAGCCACACGAGCAGGGACAGTGGCGTGATCACCGCAGCCAGCGATCCACGGCCAGCGTCACCCAGGCTTCTCGAGAGCAACGGTCCAGTAATGACCCCGGCGCTGTAGCCCAGGACCGTAAGGACCACCAGTGCCGCGTTGTTCCTCGTCCGATCGACGCGGGTGAACTCGTTCGCCGAACTGGCTTGGGCTTCGTCCGGCGTAGGCGTCATCGTCACGACCGGGATCATCCGTGCCGGCCTTTGCCCGGAACCGATACGGCGATGCCTAGGCACGTATTTCGGCCGGGCCTGATGACCGCGCTTCTCACTCACGTTCTGCGACGAGGTCGGGTAAAAGCGACCTCAATCAGGGTCCAACGACGTCCGGTGATAAGCCTATGCCGTTGGTGGCCGGGCACCAACCGATGATCGGCATCAACGGCCGGCCGGTTGAGGGCCGAACAGCGGTTCGTCGTTCGAATGATTCGCACGGCCAACCGTTGCGCTGCGCCAGACGCGAGGCGCTTAGCGTCCCGACAGCTTGTCGAGCGTCGGCTGAAGCGCAAGCTGCCATTGGTCGGCGATGCGCTGAGCAGCAGCATCCGTCATATGGAACCCATCGAGGTAGTCCTCTTTCTTGAACGTCATAACGCTGAAATTGACCGAGAGGACGCGGTCGTCCTGGGCCGCCTCGCCGAGCTTTACAGCTTGCGCATTGAGTGCGTCGTATATCTGCCAGCCCTTCACGACCCAGTTCGGCCGCAGAAGTGACCCGACAATGATGATGACGTTCGGATCGCTGCGACGGATCTGCGCAACGAGGTCGACCAAACGCGGCGGAGCCGTTTTTGGTTCAAAGGTCCGGTCGATCCCGTCCGTCCCTTCCTTCAGGATGGGTTCAAACAGGTCGTAAAGGCCAACCTGAAGAAGCACGACATCGGGCTTGGCCGCAGCCAGCCACCCATCAAGATTCGAGGCGATGTTGAACGGCGTCTGCTGACAATCCTTCTGACCACCGACCGGCCAGTCGCAGTAACGACTGTTGTCGGGGCCGATGGTGAAGGCGCCGTGGCCTTCGTTGTCCGGGTCGCCGCCGACCAGCGAGTCGCTCTTCTGCGAGCCGACGAAATCGATATTGTACCCGGCTCCCTTGAGGGCATTGTAGAGGTGACCACGATAGGACTGTGCCCCGTTGGGGCCTCCGCCGGAGGTCTGATCATCGCCGAGCGGCATGATCTTGATCGGTCGATCGAGGATAGGAAGGACCGTACCGATGGCGACACCGAGTTTGGTCACCGCGCTCACGATCGGAGGCGCCGTTGGCGTCGGATTTCGACCGAGCGTCGTTGGGGTTCGCACCGCCCTCGTCGATTGCGTGACTTTGGTTGTCCTCTTTTTCGTGGCCGCGTTCGCGTCCTGTACAACCAGTAACGCAAGTACACCGACAAGCGCAATGTGACCGGCTCGAACATTCGTCCTCATGCTGGGACCATCCTTGATTGCGTTGGAACAGGTAGTGCGAGGCTTGGTAGCGGTGGGTCGCTTCTCCGAAGGAGAGCGAACGGGAGCACGACGTACCAAAGGATGACAGGTTGCGTCAGGACGTTCTCGGTCACGGCGATGACCGCGATTGCCAAGCCAGTTGCGCTTGCCCCGGCGCTGAGCCCGGCGAGCAGCGGATCGTTGCTGTCACGTGAGCGAAGCGCAGCACGCTTGAACTCGATGCCAACCCACACCAGGCCGATCGCTCCCAGCGTGCCCATCTCCAGGACTGTCTGCAGGTACGAGTTATGTGGCTCGAGATGGACGGGATTCTGCCGCTGCGTCGCCTCGAGCCCAAGACCCGTCAGCGGTGCCTGGGCGAAGCCGGGCGCGATTCGCCGCCAGTATTCGAGTCGCCAGGCAAACGAATTCGCGTTGCCCTTAAAACTCGGATCCGTCGGCTTGTCGGCGTTCAGGTCGGCCACCCGAGTCTGGATCGACGGGACGGTCAAAACGAGCAACGCAAGAACGGCGATCGCCGTCCACCCAGCCCGACGCGAGTAGCGAAACAGCAGGACGAGGCCAGCAACGACGACGCCGATCCACGCTGCTCGCGCGTAGCTAAACAGGACGGCAATAGAGGAGAGAGCACCGCTGACTACCAGCACCCGCCGAAGGCGGGAATTGACATGAGGCCAGAGGGCCACCGCAAGCAGGAGTTGTATGGCGCCGAACATCGCCAACACGTTTGGATGGTTGAAGGTGCCCTGCACACGAGAGACCTCAACATCGCTTCGACCTCCTTGTCCAAGCGCGAGTTGGATGAGCGCCAGTGAGAAGGGCGCGATTCCGGCAACGAGCGCAGTCGCCACGAAACGAATCCGCAATTCGGGCCGATCGACGACCAGCGTCTCGACGGTAATGAACACGAGTGCCACAGACAGAAGCTTGGCCGCGGCGTTCACCGAGTACGCCGGGTCAACGGCACCGAGCGACCCAATCACTGCGCCGAACGTTACGAACAGCAAAGCACGGGCCGCTTTGGACAAGCTGTGCATGCGCCCGGCGTGCCACCGAATCAGCAGCCAGACGCCTGAAGCGCCGACAAACCCGGCGCCCACGACCGTTCCGGCATGAACGTAGTCGGCCGCCGACCGAGTGGCGAGCGCCAACATAACGAAGCCGGCGAAATTGCGATAGATCAGGAGTCCAACGGCAATCGCACCCACGAGTAGGCCGGCGACCTTGACGACCATGCTCCGATCAGGAACCACCGTCCAGCCGGCTCCGAGTCCGCTGAGGACCACGGCTATGCCGAGCATCCGGGCTAGCCAGTTTCCTCCCGGTCGCAGATCCCCCGACGGCCCGGGGGGGAGCGCTACAGCCGTCATGGGGTGTCGGGGATGGCCCGGAGATCGGCCTGAATCGCCGCGCGTGTCCGTTTCGACCGACGCCTTGAGTCAAGGAGAAAGAAGAAGCCGCTAATGTCCACGGCCACGAAGGCGAACGCCGCCAAACCGGCACGCACTTCGGGAACAAGTTTGCTCACGGCCGTGAGCCCGGCGATCGTGATGGCATTGCCGTCCTTCGCCGATGCGACGCGGTTCGTGGCCGTTTCGAGATCACCGGCGGTTTGGGTGAGAATGCCCTGCGTGATCTGACGCTGATCTCGCAACTCGTTGTACTCCAACCGTGCGCTTCCAAGGCGCTGGATCTCATCGTTGCTCGCCTTCAGCCGCTGCTCCAACGCAGCCTTTGTCGCTGGATCCGCCGTGACCACTAACTCAGCCTGCGTCGCCAGCGTCGACTCGTCCAACTTCGCGAGATAGGTATCGAGGTCGTTGATACCCGTCTTGGCACTAAGGCGGAGGAGCGCTTCATCGGTCGATTTCAGCGACTTCTGCAAGCGACCGAGTCGGCTCTGCGCACCGTCTACCTCGCGCTGTGCCAAGCGAATAAGAGTGAATCGGGCCGCCTCCTGAGCAACCTTCGTCGCGCGCTTCGCCTCGCGATCGAGGTAGCTGATCGACACACTGGTTCCTTCGCCGTCGCGCTTTGCCTTCAGCTGCTGTTCGACTGAAGCGACTGGCACATCCGCGGCCGTGGCCACCGACCGGATGATGTCCGGGAACAACGCGGTGGTCTCGAAGTCAGAAAGGAGGGGGCCGAGCGAAAATGATGTCTCATCTCGACCGAGTACCTGCCCGACGAATACCTTGACGGTCGCCTGGTACTCGGTAGGCCTGTTGCGGACCACCGAGCCGGCCGCAACGGCGGCGATCGCCGCCACCACACCGGTCACGGCAATCCGCCACGGCGTCAGGCGAAATCCATCAGCGATTTCCATGTCGGTCCTTTCGGGGTACGCAGCGAATACACAATGTCGGAACGTTGTGGGTGTCGCTGGAGGGGGAAGTCATTTGGAGTTCTCGAGCTCATCGAGGACGGATCGGAGTGGAACGAGCCAACCCTCCGCCACCTTTGCTGCCCCGGTAGCCGAGAGATGAAGTTGATCACCCTCGGCATAGTCTTGTGGATCAAGAACCACCGACGCGAGATCAGCAAATCGTACGCGTCCGTCGGACAGCGCAGCGAGCGACTCTCCTTTGCTCCGAAGTTGGGGCACGGCCGGCCACGTTGCATCGAGTTGCGTCGGGATGAGCGAGGCCGCGATCACGACAGCATCTGGCGCCTTGGCCCGAATCTTGCTGACGAGACCGGCCAGTTTGGCCGGCGCGTCTTCCGGTGACTGGGTCCGCACGATCCCGGAAGACCCGGGCGCTACCGGGTCGGTGAAGTTGTCGTTGACACCGATGAGCAACAGAACGACATCTGGCTTGGCCGCGGCGAGCCATTCGTTCACGTGGTCCGAGACGTTGAAGGTCATCTCGTTGCAGGAAGCGGTCCCGTCAGTAGCCCCTCTGCAGAGCTTGTTGGTGTCCGGGCCGATGGTGAAGCCACCGTGCCCCTCGTTGTCCGGATCAGGTACCCCGGAGACAGCGTCCTTCTGGCTGCCGACGAAATCCACCGAGTAGCCCTCTTCGACCAAGCGCCGGTAGAGATCGGCGCGGTACGAGACATGACCACCGACTCCGCCCCCTTCGGTCAGCGAATCACCAATCGGCATCACGCGGATCGTGCGAGTTCCCCGGACCAGCCCCTCGCGCTCGCAGGTCGACGGGGCCCCACCCGAGCCGTCGGGAAACGCCGGCGCGCACGGAACTCGCCTCGCACCACCTCCGCCGACCGTAGTCGGACCATTGTCGTCGACGACCGCAATTCCCTGCAGGACGGAGCGAAGATCTTGGCGCCAGTCGCAGTCCTTCGTACACTTCGCCGAGCTCGACGCAAACGCGAATCCGTAGTCGGCCTGAAACTGATCTGCTGTCCGGCCGGCCGGACCCCATTCTGTCGAGAACGCCACATCGGCCTTCGGGTCACCGTCGACGACGTAGGCGCCGTAGTCCCGCAAGGCCTGGGCGATGATTCTGGCGGGTTCTGACTTGAGCTTGTCCGCCCGGAACGACGCCGGCAGCGTCAACAGCGAACCAACCTGCAACGCGGTGTTCGCACCGTTGAACTTTCCGGCAGTCGTGGGATCGATTGCGGTGGCCGGCCACCGGGAGGCGGCTCCCTTGGCTGGCGCATGTAAGAACCGACCGTTCAGCTCAATTTGCAGCGCATGACGGATGACGCGGTCAGGACGGA
>JAYSTV010000573.1:0-2194 GCA_043719425.1 Acidimicrobiia bacterium
CGGTGACGATGGCGTGCGAGTGCTCGAGCTCGGTGCCGGTCAAGAACTTCGTGTAACCCGAGATGTCCGCCAGAAGCAGGTACCCAGACATCCGGCCGACATCAAGTGACATCGTTGACTTTCCGAATCCGCGGCACCATCTCCAGAGAATAGCTGTCGCAAGTCTTTGCACGACGACCCGCGGTTACCCAGAAGCCTCGGGCCAGGTCGTTTTCGCGGGAACCCCACCCACCGCACTCCGGCCCTATGAGCGGTCCTCGTCGGTCGTGGCTCCCAGACGATCGCGCCTCAAGGTCGTTCGTCCTCGCTTCGCTGTGGGCGCTCCACCTTGACCCACGATCGCCTGCTCGCGTATGAAGCGACCAAGGGCCCTTCGGCCCGAGTTCTTGCCCGTCGATAGGTTGCCGCCGATCCGCATGAGAAGTGAGACACATAGGGAGGTTCCTGCGGAACCTCCGTTTCGTCCGTCTAGTCCGGCCGCATTCCGCCGAAGATCGAAGTTCTTGTGTCGCATTCAGCTGGTGCGTGACGAATGTGTGGGTATGCCAAACCATGCGCACCCACGCCCCATCGACCACGGCTTCCCGAAGGACGAGCGAGCCGAGTGGCCGACGTTCGACGACATCGCCAATGCGACCTACGGGCCGCCGGGACCGCCGACGATCTCGGTAACGGAAGCGGCCCGGATACTCGGCATCTCGAGCACGACGGCCTACGAGGCCGTCCGCGACGGGACACTTCCATCGATCCGGATCCGGAGGCGCATCGTGATCTCGGTCGCCGGACTCACGGCGGTGCTGAACGGACGTCGGTGGCCGCGATGAAAACGCGCGACGTCGCCACCCGCACCCGCTCGATACCGGAGATGGCGATGAGACACCCCGAACAGCAGCAACTCTTCGACCCCGATCCGCTCATCGACAAAGAGGGCGCGGCACGATGCCTCGGTGTTGAGCAGCGATTCATCAACCGCCTCGTCAGCGAAAAGCGCATCACCTACGTGAAGGTCGGTCGCAAGATCCGATTCCGTCAATCGACGATCGAGGCGTACATCATCGCCAACACCGTTGGCGCGCATACGGTCTAGCGAGGGGCTCGTTGATCGAATCTGGTGCTACACGGCACGCTGTGAGCACGCTCGGGCGTATGTCGGGGACGACAAGCCCCAGTTCCAAATGCGCCATCGGTTGCGTGTCGATGGCAAGTCGCTTCTTGGCGCGAGGTTGGCGGAGGGGTGAGCGAGCATTGCGTGTGTCTGTTCTCAAGCGTCGATGGGAATGCGAGCTACGCGGAGATCTTCGTTGCGTACTTTCGCTGGGCGGCTTGTTTGGAGACGCCGAGCATCGCTCCGATTTCCGACCACGAACGATCCGCTTTCCGAGCCGTGCGAATCGCCTCGAGCAGGGCGGAGTCGACATCATCTCGCCGTTCGATCAATTCCGCGATCGTGCGAAGCGCGCCAGTGTCGGCCTCGACCAGTTCGTGGGCTTCGACCACCTCGGCCCACTTCTCCAGGGCAACCGTGCGTTGCGCTCGTGTTTTCATGGGGTCCACCAACCTTTCAGGAACTTGGATCGGGCCGGCATTGCGTGAATGATCGCAATGCCGTCGTCGTCGTTGACGACCCCGACTTCGATCGGTTGAGCATCGGACGATGGCCCAATGAACATCGTGACGTCGGGATCGTCGGTTACGAAGGCTCGCCAGTGATGTCGGAGTGCGTGCAGCATGTCGTCGTCGGCAACACCGTGCTTGCGGGCGCTTGCCTCGATGTCCACTCGAGAACCCTAGGCGTAGTTTCGCTCCTCGTCAACACATGTTGACGAACGTGAGCGATCTTCCGAGGTTCATTGCGGTACTGGGACGGACCGTAGGTTACCGCTCGGATGTTCCCTTCGTGTTCCCGCAACGTTCCAGGCCACCGAAAACATGCCCTTTGGCCAGCGTCGATTCGCGAGAGAGTCCGTCCTGCAAAGCCGCGTACCCCCGTTCAATTCGGGGCGCCGCCTCCAATCAGTTCTTCGCGCACCGGACTGGCTGGCGAGAATTCAGTTCACGCTCCAGCGAACAGTCCGTCCCAGGCGCGGCGTTCGACGCTGTCGGGGTCGTTGACGACGCGACAAACGCTGTCGAGGATCATGGTGGCGCGCCCGTCGGGGTCGTACGGCGGCCACGAAGGCAGGTTGGGGGTCTG
>JAYSTV010000574.1:0-5293 GCA_043719425.1 Acidimicrobiia bacterium
GCTTGCGGGAGAAGTGCATCGAGCGTGGCGGCTTGTTCAGTGGCGACGGGGAAGGCAGCCATGATCCGGTCGGCGATCTGATCCTCGGCGGCGGAGCAAACGAGAAGCTCGGTCGCCCACTCGGGGGCCTCGGTGGCCCAGGTTCGATAGCGCTCGGCGGCCGTGCGTTCGAGACGGGCGAGAAACGCCGGCCGCACGTCGGGCGTGAGCCCGCCGAGGACTGGGGCGAGGAGTTGTCCGAAGTTGATGGCCACGGTGCTGTCCTGGTGCGGAGTTGGGGCTACGGGACTACGGAGCGACGAAGCCGTTGGCCTTGTGCGAGGCGTCGCAGAACGGCTTGGTGTTGCTGGCCCCGCAGCGACAGAACGCCACGCGCCCGCCCCGCTCGATCTCGTTGCCGTCGGTGCCGATCACGGTCACATCACCCTGGACGAGCATCGGGCCGTTGGGTCGAAGCGTGATGGTCACGCCGGCGGGAGCGGTGGATTCGGAATCGGCGGGAGAAGTCATGTCTTCACCGTAGATGAGGAAGTCGTCGATGGGCGAAGGCCGAATGCGTAGTCGCCGCCGCATTGGTTCGCGAACGGAACCGTCGGGCCGGACTGTCACCCAGTTCCGTGACAATCAAACGCCCGGGGCGACTGACACCGTCACGCTCACCGACGAGACTGTCGTGATGACGGACCTGCTCGACGCGAGCGACGGGGACCATGTGGGCCCGCGCCATCGGTGGTGGCATCTTCCTCACCGCCGCCTGTGGGGCGCTCGCCGCCGTCGACATCACCGGGGTATCGAAGCGGCCTTCATCATCTTTGGGTTGGTGTGGCTGGGTTGGGCCCTGAACGGCTCGAACCGGCCGTCGCTTCGCGTTGAACATCCGGCCCTGCTGGCGCTCGCCGTTGGCCTGGAGTTTGGCTCGATGGCCAGCTTCGCTCGCGTGCAGCGCATCGCGCTCGCGGCCGGTGGCGTGTGGATGTCGTTGCTGCAGGCGCTGCGCATCACCTATGCCAGCAACGCAGTGTCGGTCACGGTGCCCGTCGCCGGTTCGGCGGCGGCCACGGCGAACACCGCATCGGAGTACCGGCATCAGGGGGCCGAATCCGGGCTCGTTGCCTGGACCTTGATGATCACGGGCGTCTTCTCCACGGTGACCTTTGCCTTGATCACTGCGACCGGTGCCGTGTTCTCCGGAAACGGCGCGGCGGCCGTTGCCGGTATCGCCGCCACGTTGCTGGGCATTGTTCCGATTCTTGGGGTTCTCGTGGCCATCCGGCAGGTCGGATCTCGGGCCCGCGTCGTTCGGCTCCTTTCGAAGGTGTTGCAGTTCTCATTCCGCATCATCCGAAGACCGACGTATCCCGACGAGACCGCACAGCGACTCATCGACGATCTCGCGTCGTACCACCTGGGTCGAATAGCGACCGCAAAAGTGGCGTTCTTTGCGGCGACCAATTGGCTGCTCGATGCGGCCTGTCTTGGCGCCGCGGTCGCGGCGTTCGGGGAACCCGTGCCGTGGCGTTCGATGTTCGCCATCTACGCGGCGGGCATCGGCGCCGCAGCGATTGGGTTCACGCCGGCCGGCATCGGGATTGTTGAGGCGGCGTTGGCGTCGGCGCTCACCACCGGAGGGGTGCCCAGTTCGCGGGCGCTTCCCGTGGCCCTCGCGTACCGGGCCGTGAGTTGCTGGCTGGTCCTTGGTGTCGGATGGTTCGTCTTCGCCCGCAGTCGTCGACATCTCGCCGATCATCACCGCCACCCCGAATAGCACGTTGCACTTACAAAGCGGCTCCGGCGATGCGGCCGATGAGTGCAGTCACCCCCATGGAGAGCGAGCCGAGGGCAACGATGCGGATCACGGCTTTGCCCTTCGGGGCTCCTCCGAGTGACGCCGCCAGGGCGCCGAGACAGCCAAGAGCGATGATCGTGACGACAACGGTGAGGGCAACGCGAACCCGCTCCCCCACGACCAGCATCGCCACCAACGGCAGTAGGGCACCGCACGCGAAACTCACGGCCGAGGTGACTGCCGCCTCGAGCGGACGAGAAAGCACATCGGGATCGAGCCCAAGTTCGTCGCGGGCATGCGCGCCGAGGGCATCGTGATCGTGAAGATGCACCGCCACCGTGCGCGCCAGTTCTTCGGGGAGTCCTCGACCGATGTAGATGTGTTGCAACTCGATCAGTTCGCCATCGATGTTCTCGTGGAGGGCCGAACGCTCCTGGGCAAGGTCGGCATGCTCGGCGTCGCGCTGCGAGGCCACCGATCCGTATTCTCCCGCGGCCATGGCGAGCGAGCCGGCGCCGAGTGCCGCGATACCGGTGAGGGCGATCGTGGAGCGTCCGGACTGGCCGGCGGCCACGCCAATCAACAGACTCGACGTGGACAGCAGCCCGTCGTTCGCCCCCAGAACACCGGCCCGGAGCCAACCGGCTCGATGACTGCGGTGGTGCTCCTCGTGGTCGTGGCCTTCGATGCTCATGGATCCAACCTACGAAACTGTCACAGGGGTCATGCGACGATTCGATGGTGCAGAACATCGACCGACTCCTCAGCGAAGCATTCGTTGCCGCTCGGGCCAAGAACGTTCGTGAGTTCGGTCGTGTCCTCGATGCCCTCGAAAGCCTGGCGCTCACCGACCCGGGCGAGCTGATTGGGTCACTCACGACCAAGCTCACGTCATCGCTTGCCGCGCTCTGGGTGGCGGGTTGGCAGCCGCTCGATGCATTGCACGTCCTCGGTCGTCGAACCTCCGGCGCACACCATGGTGTTCTCCTCGACGCGATCGTCGCGCAGCACTCGGTCCTTGATCAGCAACGCATCGACCCGCGTTGGGCCGATCAACTGGCCCGTCTGTGGTTGATCCGCGAAGCCACCGAGAATTCGGTGTTGTTCGCCGACCACAACGCGCCGCGTCCTGTGGGTCGCCTGTTGGCCGACGTGCGCTTCGCCGTTGACCTCCTGGCCGTGATGCTGACCCTGCCCAAACTTGAGCGGCTGCTCCCCCCTCCGGGTGAAGCGTTCACCACCGTGCGGCGGACGATCGCCCCGGTCGATGCGCTCGACGGCAAGGTCCTCGCTCGGGTCCGAGCACTGCTGGCCAAGGCGGAGTCCACCACCTTCGTCGAAGAGGCCGATGCGCTCACCGCCAAGGCGCAGGAGCTGATGGCCAGGCATGCCATCGACGTGGCCATGCTCGATGCTTCGGCTCCCGTTCACGGCGCACCCACGGCGCGAAGAGTTCATCTCGACGATCCCTACGTCGATGCCAAGTCCTCTTTGCTGTCCGTCGTGGCCAACGAGAATCGCTGTCGATCCGTGTTCTCGCCCGGCTTTGGGTTCTGCACGGTGTTCGGTTTCGAGAGCGACCTCGACTTCGTCGAGCTGCTGTTCACTTCGCTGCTCACTCAGGCCACGTCGTCGATGGTCGCTGCCGATCGCCAGGTCGACCGGGGCGGCCGTTCACGCACTCGTTCGTTTCGCCAATCGTTTCTGATCTCGTTTGCGCACCGGATTGCCGAGCGTCTACACGAGGCGAACGAAGCGGCGGTATCGCAGGCCGAGTCGGAGTTGGGCGAGGTGTTTCTTCCGGTGCTCGCCAGTCGGGCGGCGCAGGTGGAGAGCCTCGTGGAGTCGACCTTCACCAAGCTGCGGTCGCGACGGGCCACCGTCTCCAACGAAGCGGGTTGGCGGGCCGGGCGCGAGGCAGCCGACACCGCCACGCTGCGTCCACCCGGAATGTTGCCTCGAACCCGAGCATGATCGTTCTCGTGGAGCACAACGACACGGACACCAACGAGGCTGGCGACGTCACGTCGTGGATCGCCGAACTGCGCCGTCCATCAACGGCGCCACGAGCCCACGATCGACGCCGTGCGAACGGCCCTCCGGGGCGGCGCGCACTAGCCGACACCGGTCGGTCAACTGCGTGCGCGAGTCTGGTGTTATGTCATTTTCGAACGGCACCCTGCGGTGTGCAGTTGTGGTTGTCGGCGGAGGTTCGAGCGGAGCGGTCGTGGCCGCCCGTTTGGCCGAAGCGGGCACCGACGTGGTGTTGCTTGAGGCCGGTCCGGACTATGGGCCGTTCAGCACGACGTCGTGGCCATCGGATCTGCTCAACGCCCACGCCATCGCCCTCTCCCACGACTGGGGTTACGGCTCGGGTCCAGTCGACGGACGAGCGCCCTGGACCTTCGAGCGAGCGCGAGTGCTTGGTGGTTGCTCGGCGCACAACGGGGCGATTGCGGCGGTCGGACATCACACCGACTACGACGCCTGGGGCTTCGATGAGTGGCGAACCGATGTGCTGCGGCCGGTGTTTGCCACCGTGCTGGAGAAGATGCGAGTGCGGACCTACGAACATCACGAGGCCGGACCGTTCCATGCGCGGTGCCTCGAAGCCGCAGCGGGGACAGGCTGGACGATTGCCTCTGATCTCTGCGATCTCGATGCCAACGAATCGTTCGGACTCGAAACGGTGAACATCGTCGACGGCATCAGGTGGAACACGGCCTTTGCCTATCTCGATCCGGTGCGAGGGATGGCGAACTTCAGCATTGTTGATCGGTGTCTTGTCGATCGCTTCGTCGAACACGCTGGCCATGTTGCGGTGACAGTCGTGCGTGACGGACAGCCGATGGTGGTGGAGGCCGAACATGTGGTGTTGAGCGGCGGGGTCTACGGAACCCCGGCGATCCTGCAGCGATCCGGGATCGGCGATGCCACTGGACTTCGCCGGGTTGGCGTGGCCTGCGTGGTCGATCGGCCACAGGTCGGCGGGAATCTTCACGACCATCCGATGGTCCATGTTGATCGACGCATTGGACCGGCTCTTCAAGAGTGGCTCGACCAAGCAGCGCACAACGGGGCGTTGCCGGAGGAACAGACCCTGGGCAAGGCTTGCTCCTCCCAAGCCACCGATGGCATTTTTGATCTCCATCTGTTCCCGGTGTGTGCATCCACCCAAACCGCGCTCACCGGCGGCAATGCGCTTGTCGAAGTGGCGTGCGTGAACCCGCGCAGTCGCGGTCGCGTGGACATTGCTTCCTCGGATCCAACGGTCGCACCGATCATCGATCACGCGTATCTGTCGGATCCCGACGGCCATGACCTCGCCGTTCTGCGCGATGGGCTGGCCATGGCCGAGGACCTCCTCAACCATCCGTCGTTGGCCGCAGTGCTCGGCGATCGCGTGACCGACAGCAGTACGGACCACGCCATCCGGCGCGAGGTCGCCCACTACTACCACCCTGTCGGCACCTGCCCGATGGGTCCCGAAGCCTCTGCCGTCTGTGA
>JAYSTV010000575.1:0-5289 GCA_043719425.1 Acidimicrobiia bacterium
GATGAGCTCATGAAGCTGTGGGTCCGCGGTGAAGTCGGCCGACTGACCAATAAGCGCGCTTCCGAAGCGGCCAGAGTCGGAAACCCCGGCCCCGAGGGATCCGTCGCCAAGTTGATGTTCGCCGAGCTCAACAAAGCGGTTTACGACCTTGCCGTCACGTTGCTCGGGATGAGCGGCACGGTCGACTACGACTTCACCTTTCGTCGGGCAACGGAGCTCGACGTCGACGGTGCTCACCGCGGTCCGCGCTATGCGTTCCTCCGCACCCGGGCCAACTCGATCGAAGGCGGCACATCGGAGATCATGCGCAACATCTTGGGCGAGCAGGTCCTCGGCCTTCCCGGCGAGCCACGCGTGGACAAAGACGTCGCCTGGTCAAAGGTTCCCCGCAACTAGCGTCAAGCCGGCCGCGACTCTCCCCGGTCCGATCAGGATTTCACGAGACGCTCGATCGCCCGTGTTGCCTCCGTAATCATGCGGTCGGCGGCGGTATCGACCTTGGGGTATACCGTGCATTGATGGACACGACGATCGCCAAGCTCGCTGGCTTCGTCGCCATCTTGGCGCTGAGTTTCGGCGTTGCGCTCGGTGTTGGTGCCATCGTCGGCCCGATCAACGTCGGGAGCAACAGCACTCACGGCCATGTCGACGACACACCCGCTTCTGTTCCGCCGAGAGTCACCACGCACGCAACGGGGCACTGACATGGACACCGAGACCCTGCTGCTCCAATCACTTCAGCTCGACATCGGCGGCATGACCTGCGCTTCCTGCGCGGCGCGCATCGAGAAGAAACTCAATCGCATGGAAGGTGTCACGGCATCGGTGAACTATGCGACGGAGAAGGCGAAGGTGACCTTCGACAACAACGTCACGCCCGCTGATCTGATCGCCACGATCGAAGCGACCGGCTACTCCGCGGTGCTCCCAAAACCAGCTGCTGCGCCAACCGATGCCGGTTTGACCCCGACCGACGATCCGACCCGCAGTCTTCGTGAGCGCCTGATCGGCTCGGCGGTGCTCGCCGTTCCGGTCATTGCGCTAGCGATGATTCCGTCGCTGCAGTTCGACGCATGGCAGTGGCTCTCGCTCACGCTCGCCGCGCCGGTCGTCACCTGGGGCGCTTGGCCATTCCACAAAGCTGCGTGGACGAACCTCCGTCACGCGGCGGCGACGATGGACACGCTCATTTCGGTCGGCACGCTCGCCGCCTTCGGCTGGAGTCTCTACGCGCTCTTCATCGGCGACGCCGGCACGCTCACGATGCGTCACGGTTTCTCCGTCACTCCCGAGCGGGGTATGGGATCAAGCCAGATCTACCTCGAAGTGGCCGCCGGGGTCACCGTGTTCATCCTCGCCGGTCGCTATTTCGAAGCACGAGCGAAACGGCAGTCCGGCGCCGCCCTCAAGGCCCTGCTCGAACTCGGGGCCAAGGATGTCGCGGTCCTCCACGGCGACACCGAGATCCGCATTCCGATCAGCGACCTGGTCGTCGGTGACCGCTTCGTTGTTCGCCCCGGCGAAAAAATCGCCACCGACGGCATCGTCGACGAAGGTACCTCCGCAGTCGACGCCTCGCTGCTCACCGGTGAGCCCGTACCCGTCGAAGTCGCTCCCGGCGACAGTGTGGCTGGCGCCACCGTGAACGCCGGCGGCCGCATCGTGGTCCGCGCTACGAGAGTCGGGGCCGACACGGCCCTCGCGCAGATCGGCCGGATGGTCGAAGAAGCACAAACCGGCAAAGCGGAGGTCCAGCGCCTCGCCGATCGCGTGTCGGCGATCTTCGTGCCAGTGGTGATCACGCTGGCCGTCGCCACGCTCGGCTTCTGGCTCACCGCGGCGGCAACGGACAACGCCACGACCGCATTCACCGCCGCCGTCGCCGTTCTGATCATCGCCTGTCCCTGCGCGCTCGGTCTGGCCACGCCGACCGCACTCATGGTGGGCACCGGCCGCGGCGCACAGCTCGGCATCATCATCAAGGGTCCGGAGGTGTTGGAGTCGACCCGCAAGGTCGACACGATTGTGCTCGACAAAACGGGCACCGTCACCACTGGAAAGATGTCGCTGGTCGACGTGATCACGACCGGCTCGACCACCGTTTCCGAGGCTGTGCTGTTGGCCGGCTCACTCGAGGAGGCATCGGAGCATCCGATCGCCCGAGCGATCGCCGCGGGCGCCAGAGAGAGGGGCGTCAAGCTGCTTCCGGTCGAATCGTTTGCCAACGCCGAAGGACTCGGCGTGCAGGGAGTCGTCGACGGACGTGCCGTGGTCGCGGGCCGCGAACGTTTCCTCACCGACTGGTCCATGCATCTCGACGATGTTCTTGGCGCGGCCCGCGACGCGGCCGAAGTGTTAGGTCAGACGCCGATCTACGTTGGCTGGGACGGCGCGGCACGTGCCGTGCTCGTCGTGTCCGACACGATCAAGGCGTCGTCGGCCGAAGCGGTCGCCGGACTGCGAAACCTCGGCCTGCGGCCCGTGTTGCTCACTGGTGACAACGTCCGCGCGGCGCGTGCGGTGGCTGCCAAAGTCGGCATCGATGAAGTCATCGCCGAGGTGCTGCCGGCCGACAAGGTCGACGTGATCCGTCGACTCCAAGGAGAGGGACGCGTTGTCGCCATGGTCGGCGATGGGGTCAACGACGCTGCCGCGCTCGCCCAGGCCGACCTGGGTCTGGCCATGGGAACGGGTACCGACGTCGCCATCGAGGCGAGCGACCTCACGTTGGTACGCGGTGATCTACGCGCCGCCGTCGATGCCATCCGCCTGTCCCGTCGCACCCTCGCCACGATCAAAGCAAACCTGTTCTGGGCCTTCGCCTACAACGTCGCTGCACTCCCGCTCGCGGCGTCCGGGTTCCTGAACCCGATGCTTGCCGGCCTGGCGATGGCGCTCTCCAGCGTGTTCGTTGTGTCCAACAGTCTCCGCCTCCGCCGCTTCCGCTCCGTGATCAGCAAGGACTGACGACTGACACGCAAAGCGATGTTCGACGCGCCACGAGCTCACCCCACCAAAGGCGCGTCGCCAACGATTTTCCAGGAGTACAACACACTGCACAGGCCGGAGCGCCTCCGGGACATCCGTCAGGCCAACTGATTTGTGCGCGGAGCCTTTTGGACAGGACTCCTAGCTGGCCGGGGCGCGGCTCCCTCGAAGGATGGCGAGGCGCTCGTCGAGGAAGCTGCGGGCAGTGCGCCCTTCGGCCAACACCACATCGGATGCCGGGTGGAGGAACAACGGCATGGAAACCCTCGACCGTCTGGCTGACTCGCCAGTTGGGTTCACGACTTGATGACTGGTCGACGGGAAGTACCCGTCGCTCGCGTATTTCAACATGTCGCCAGCATTGATGGTGAGACTGCCCGGATCACACGGCACGTCGTGCCACACGCCCTTCGAGTCCTTGACCTGTAGTCCTGACTCGTTCGCCGCGGGCAGCACGGTGATCAGGTTGATGTCCTCGTGCGCTGCTGCCCGCACCGCGCCTACGGGCTCGTCGCCACGAAGAGGTGGGTAGCGCAGAATTCGCAACAACGTATGTGTACTTTCGTTCAACATCTGCGACAGTGGAACGGAAAACTTGGCCGACACGTCGGGCGGCGTGTGGCGTTCCACCCAGGCCAGCAGTGTGCGGGCCACCATCGTCGCCTGGTCATACAGATCGAAGGCCGACCGCGACATTCCGGCCGGATACTGACCCCACGGATAGATGTGGAAGAACTCTTTCAGGTCCTTGATCTCGGCGCCTTTCGCCGTCTCCGAGACGTCCGGAGGAAAGTACCCGTCGCCGCCCTCCGCATGAAGATAGGTACGCTTATCTTCGGCGCTGGTGAACCACGCGAGCCATTCGTCTTGCACCGACTGCAGCAGCGCTGCAGAGATCGGATGGTTCACCAAGACGGCGAACCCGGTCTCTTTCAGCGAGTGCGCGAACTGCTCGTGGGCATCTGAGGCTCCGAAGTCAACGACGGCAACGTCCATACCACCCGAGCCTACCGACGCGCCCGTCACAACGCTGCTCACGATGAGCGCTGCCACCGACGCTCAGCGAGACCGGCCAGATACTCGGCTTGCTTCGCTCGACCTTCGGGGTCGCGAAGGCCCGCCACCAACGTGTCGGCATCGGACCACGACCGATCAAGCCCGACCATCTGCGCGGTTACGGCGTTCACGTAGCGCTTCGTCGAAAGCAGTGCATACGTCGCCTTCGACGCCAACGTCTGAGCGAGCGCAGCAACTTCGGTCGCCAGGTCTTCGGCCGGGACCACTCGATTGACGAAACCGATGCGCGCCGCCTCCTCGGCCCCGAACGGTCGACACGTCATCACCAACTCCTTGGCCAGCGCCGGTCCAATCTCACGGACCAAACGGGGAATGCCACCCCACGCGAGGGGGATACCGAGGTCGACCTCGGGAATGGAGAACTGCGCGTCGGCCGCCACCAACCGAAGGTCGCACGCCGCGGCGAGGACCACACCGCCGCCCACACACCACCCGTGAATCTGAGCGATCGTCACCGCCCGCATCGCCTCGACCGCATCGGCCATACGTCGCCCAACGTCAGCCCCATGTCGGCCGATCGACGCGCCCGCCCCCGAAGCACCGAACGACGACACGTCGGCACCCGCGGAAAACACCCGACCTGCCCCGCGGACGACGACCACCTTGATGTCGGGCTGATCGTCGAACCAGCGAGCGGCGTCGATGATCTCCGCCATCGCCGCCGTGGACAGCGGATTGAGAGAAGCCGGCCGATGCAGTTCCAGCGTCGCGATCGCGCCGTCGAGAAACATTCGAAGGGAATCGAACGAGGGTGTATCTGCGTGATCAACCATGCGGGCACCGTACCGAAAGTCCGAGCACTTCACACACGACAGCCCGTTAAGGTGCACGGCTGCATGACGGCGGACACCAACGATGCCGGACAGGTAGGACTACAGGCCGAACTCAGCACCGAGCGGCGAGTTCTGCGCAAGCGTGCCGTGTCGATCGCGGTTGCGCTCATTCCGTTTGGCTTTGCCTTCGGGATCTCGGTCTCCCAGGCCGGCCTCACGCCGTGGCATGCCGCCGGATTCTCGCTGCTCGTCTTCAGCGGCGGCAGCCAGTTCGCGGCTATCGGCGTCCTGAACGATGGGGGCTCGCCGGCCTCAGCGATCGCCAGCGCCCTTCTGCTCGGCCTCCGCCTCCTCGCGTACGGCGTGGTCATGACGCCGCACCTTCCGGGCGCGCGCTGGACCCGCGCACTCGACAGCCACCTCATGATCGACGAATCGATCGCCGTCGGCA
>JAYSTV010000576.1:0-2187 GCA_043719425.1 Acidimicrobiia bacterium
TCGCGCGGCGCTTCGTCAACAACTTCGGCCGCTGGCCCGACCGGGTGGTCTCCGCCCAGCGTCCGCCGGGCAGCGCCGGCGCGGTAATGATGAGCTGCACCGTGCCATGGTCGCGCTCCCAGGCCACCACGTTCACGATCACACTCACCACGAAGAGCCACGCGAACACGGTGAGGAACGTGAGGAAGGCAACCACGGCGCCGAGCGATGCCGGGCCGCCTTTCTGCGACGCAAGAATGCGGGCCACCAACAACGTCCCGAAAACCTGAAACAACGCAAAGCCGAACCCGGCGAAGACGGCACCGGGGACGAACGCCCGAAACGGCAGTCGCACGTTCGTCAAGATGACCTGAGTCCACCAGAACAGCAGCGCCCCCACTGCCGATCCGCTGAGCAGAGCCACCAACGCATCAAGTCCAGGAATCGGGATGAGCCCAACGATTGCGGTCGTCGCCACGGCCGCCGCCACCAGAACGGCGGCGCCGATCAGCCAGACAACACCGAGCAAGCGGTCCGCCAAACCACGGCCCGAAACTTGCCATGCACTGTTGCATGCCGCGGCAATGGCATTCACGACCGCCGTGGCGCTAATAAGCACACTTATGAAACCGATCACCGATGTCGCGCCTCGATTGTCCTTGGCCGAGACCACGCTCTCGCGAATTACGTCGGCCATCGAACCCGAGAGCTTCAAATTTTTCACCAGATCTTCGGCCAGCTTCGCACTCCCGCCGGTACGACTGACGGCGACAAATCCAAGTACGGCGATGGCCACCACAACCAACGGGAACAATGCCAAGAAGATGCGAAGCACGATCGCTTCGACCAGACGCGATGCACCAACTTCGCGAATCCTTTTCCGGGTAGCGCCGAGCGTGGACCAGAACGAGCGTACGAACGTCATGAGAGAAACCGCCGAACTTCGCCGGTGTCAGTCCAGCGAAATGCCCTTCGGCACCACGACGACTCCGTTGTCGGAAATGGTGAACCCGCGAGCGCGGTCGGCTTCAAGGTCGATCCCGATCTGCATCCCGGCCGGGACCACCACGTTCTTGTCGATGATGGCGTGACGGATGATTGCGCCCGGGCCGATGCGGACGTCATGCAGCAGGATCGAATCGGACACCACGGCGTGATCGTCGACGTAGGCGCCGGGCGAGAGCACGCTGCGCTCCACATGGCCACCGGACACGATGACGCCTTCGCACAACAGACTCGAAACAGCCGAGCCCGGCGCCCACGAGTGACCTTGCACCAGTTTGGCGGGCGGTAGCGACGACTGCTGGGTGAAGACCGGCCACCGTCGGTTGTACAGGTCGAACAGCGGGCTCGGCGTGGTGAGATCCATGGTCGTGTCGTAGTACGCATCGAGGGTCCCGACGTCACGCCAGTAGCCACGGCCGTGACCCGTTTGCCCGGGAATCTCGTTCGTGTCGAAGTCGTAGAAGTTGGCCTGGCCGGCCTTGGTGAGGTTCGGGATGATGTTGCCGCCGAGGTCGTGGGCGCTCGTTTCGTCGTCGGCATCGGCACTGATCGCGTCGAGAAGCACGTCGGTGTCGAAGACGTAGTTGCCCATCGACGCCAGACATCGATCGGGGTCGCTGGGGTTTCGTTTCGGCATCAACGGCGGATGTGCCGACTTCTCGTGAAACGCCTTGATCGACGTTCCTTCCACTTCCATCACACCGAAGTCACGCGCCTCCTCCACGCTGACGGGGATGCCGGCCACGGTGACCCCGCCACCGACGTCACGGTGGTGATCGATCATCTGGCGCGGATCCATCCGGTAGATGTGATCGGCACCGAAGACACAGACGATGTCCGGACGTTCGTCGGAAATCAGGTTGAAGTTCTGATAGATCGCGTCGGCCGATCCGACGAACCACCGCGGCCCCCGTCGCATCTGGGCCGGGACCGGGGTGACGTAGTTGCCCAAGAACTCCGACACTCTCCATGTGGACGAGATGTGGCGGTCAAGACTGTGGCTCTTGTACTGGGTGAGTACGACCATCTTCAACAGTCCGGCATTGGCGAAGTTGGAAAGCACGAAGTCGACGAGACGATAGGTGCCAGCAAAGGGAACGGCTGGCTTCGCTCGGTCGGCGGTCAGCGGATAGAGCCGCTTGCCCTCGCCACCGGCGAGCACCATCACGAGGACTTTTGAGTCAGTCTGAGACACGGACGAAG
>JAYSTV010000577.1:0-2185 GCA_043719425.1 Acidimicrobiia bacterium
CAACGAGCATGGCGACGAGGTACACCGTGATGAGCAACCCGGCCCGACCGCGACCGATGTCGAAGGCGCGAGCCACCTTCGGCAGGGCCACGGCCAACATCGTCGAATTCAGCGGCACCAACGCCGCGCCTCGTCGAGAACGCCCCGCTCGATGTCCTCAACGCCAATCATGAACGCTTCGACGGCGTCTTGGCCCGGATCACCCCGAACATTGGCATCCGTCGCTCAGACTCTGGGTCGACGGCATCGATGATGTCGACGACGCCGGTCAACGACGCCACCGAGCGACACCGCCTCTTCGCATCCGTGGCCGACCTCGTTCGCCGCATCGCCGACGGGGTGCACCAGACGACGGGAAAACGTCTCGTGACGATCCTCGATGACTTGCACTGGGTGGAGCCAACCGCGCTGCTCCTCCTGCGTCATTGTGTCCGAACGCTCATCGACGCGCCCGTGCTGTTGGTCATCAGCTTTCGCGATGTTGGTGAACGCACCCCCGACGAGCTTCGTTCCGCGCTCGCCGACCTCGACCGCGGCCACAACCGTCGGATCCCGCTCCTCGGTTTCGACGCCACTGAGCTTGGGGATCTGGCTATGTCGGTGACCGGGGGCGTGCTTGGTGCGCCGTCGTTGGAACTGGTTGACCATCTTCGGGTGGAGACGGCGGGCAATCCGCTCTATGCCTCTCATCTCGTCCGTCATCTTGTCGAGTCGGGGCGCATCGTTCCAAAGGATGATCTCGCCGAGTTCTCCGTCCACCGCGGAGATCAGCTGAACGAGTCGGAGATTCCGCCGAGCCTGCGTGACGTCGTGTGGAGTCGGGTCCGGGCAGTTGGAGCTCACGCTCCCGTGGTTCTGTCGACGGCCGCCGTGCTCGGCGTCGAGTTCGGCGAAGACCTGGTGGCCGAACTGCTCGACGCCGGCGAGGCCGATGTGGCATCCATCCTCGATGCCGCGATCGAAGCCGGACTTCTCGTTGAGGTCGGGAGCGCAGCGCGAACGCTTCGCTTCACTCACGCGCTTGTCGCTCATGCTTTGTCATCGGAGGTCCGGGGCCTTCGACGTCAACAGCTCCACGAGCGCGCCGCGCAGACGTTGCAGGCGCATACCGAGGCGCTCGGCGGTGAGATTTCGCAACGCGTGGTGGTGGAGATGGCCACGCATTGGGCCCTCGCCAGCCGGCCGGCCGAGGCGCAACGATGGGCCACTGCCGCTGGCGATTTCGCCTTCGACCACTTCGCTCCGGCCGAGGCGGCCCGCTGGTACGAACAGGCTCTTGGTCATGCCGTCGCCCTCGACGAATCCGAAGCCGAGCGCGCGCCGCGATTGCTACGTCTTGGCGATGCTCGTCGCCGCTGCGGCGATCCTCGCTCAAAACGAGACATTGCTGGAAGCCGCGGCCACGGCCCAGCGCACCAACAACAACCAGGTCCTCATGGGCGCCGCGCTCGCCGACGATCGCGAGTCGCCGGCGGCCGGTTCGGTCGACGTCGGGCGTCTTGGCGTCATCGAGGCCGCCCCCGCGGTCAGCAGCACAAGCGATCCAACAACCCACGCCCGCCTACTGGCGTTGTTCGCTCACGAGCTCATTCATACCGCCCGCGCCGATGAACGCGAGGGCGCCGCCCGGCGAGCCTTGGCCATTGCCGATGTGAGCGATGACCCGACCTTGATCGCCCGCATCGCCCCACCACTCCTGTTTGCCCTATGGGACCCGGCATGGTTCGACGTGCGCGTCAGCCTGGGAGTTCGCGCCGCTGCCGCCGCCGACCGGACCGACGACGTGTTCCTCCAAGTCCGAGCGCACACGGCCGCCTTTCTGGTCGCCATCGAGTGCGCCGACGCCGCATGGGCCGATCGAGCACGCACGCGAGTCATTTCATTGGCCGACCAGATCGGCGAACCACGACTGCGGTGGAACGCGATGATCATTCGGACCTTCGAGGCCACCATGGGCGCACGTTTTGCTGAAGCGGACGCACTGGCTGCACAAACTTTCGCCCTGAGTACTGAGCTCGGCGACGATGGAGCCTTCACGATCTACGCCGCCGAGATCTTCGTGCTGCTCACCTTCGCCGGACGACACGATGAACTGTTCCCACTCGTCGATCAGGCCCTCCAACAGAGCCCGAACCTCATCGCCTTTCGCCTCGCCTACGCAATCATCAGCACGTTCGTCGGACGC
>JAYSTV010000578.1:0-5270 GCA_043719425.1 Acidimicrobiia bacterium
ATATCGGCATCGCCGGTGGCGTCGATCACGACCGTCGCCAGGAGTGCTTCTCGACCAGCTTTGGACTCGGTAATCACGCCGATAATGCGGTCGCCATCCATGATTGGAGCGACCACCTGTCGGTGCAGCATTGGATGAATTCCGGCTTCGAGAACGAGTCGATCAGCGACCACTTTGAACCCTTCGGAGTCCAGCTCATAGGAGAGCGACTGGCTCTCCGGGACGGCGGCACCCATGGCTTTGGCACGGTCTTCGAACTCGCGGCCGATGCCTCCGGCTTCCACGGTGGCTTCGTGTCGGTACCAGGCGAACCCTTCCACGCCGACGGCGGTGATGTTGCCGCCGAAGCACCCGAACCGTTCGACAAGAGTGACGACCACGCCGGTCCGGGCGGCCGCGATCGCGGCGGCGAGACCGCCCGGGCCGGAGCCGACGACGAGTACGTCGGTGCGATGGACGACGTCGATCTCGCGGGCGGGCTCGACAATCGTCAATGGTGGCGGCATTGCTGGTACGTCAGCCGGTGCTGAGGTTGCGGCCGGTGCCGAGGTTCAATCGCGTGGTCGCATTGGTGAACTTCAACTGGAGTTTCAGCGTGCCGAGCATGATGCCCGGCTGGTGGAGCCAGGTGTTGCCGTCGGCGTAGTCGAGCGTTTCCAGGCGGTCGAGGAGCACGCCCCAGGCGATCTGCTGCTCGACCCTTGACAGCGTCGCTCCGGGGCACACCCGCGGGCCCGTCGAGAACGTGACGTGGCGAGTGACGCCTTCACGGTCGAGGTCGAGATCGAAGGGGCAGGCGAACTCGTCGGCGTCGACGTTGGCGGCCCCGAAGCGCAGGTGCAGCAGAGAGCCGGCGGGGACTTCGACGCCTTGAAACGCTTCGTCACGCGAGGTTGCCCGGGTCGATAACCCGTGGGTCGGAGAACGCATCCGCATCGACTCTTCGGTGAAGGCCCTGACCTTGGCCCGGTCGTGACGCAACTGCTCGAACAGACCCGAATGCTCACACATCAGTTGGGCCTGTTCTTCGAGGGCGTACTGCGTCGTTTCGAGGCCGCCGAGGATCATCGCGTGCACGATGCCGGCGATCTCCAGGTCGGTGAGCTTGCGGTCAAGCGCCTGGTAGTGCACGTCGCACAGGAAGCTGACCATGTCGTCGTGCGGGTCCGCACGCTTGGCGCGGACGTGTTCGTAGATGTAGTCCTGGAAGCCTTCGAGACGACGCAGCATCTCGGTGGTCTGTTCCTTGGTGAGCTCATGCTTGAGACCGGTGCCGTGGACGAACGGTGTCACGACCGCGTCGCCCCACTCAGCGAGCCTCGGGATGTCGGCCATGGGGAAGCCGAGCACGGTGGCCATCACGCGTTGCGGGAGCGGACGGGCGAAGCGGGTGATGAATTCGACCTCGCCGGCACCGTTGTTGTCGTCGATCCATTCGTCGAGCAGATCGTTCGCGTGCTTCGCAATCATGTCGCGATGACGCAATGCGCCGGGCCCCACCCACGGATCGGTGAGCTCCTTGCGGTGGCGGATGTAGAGCTCCTGCGTGGGGCGTAGTGACACCATCGACGCCTGCATGAGACTGCGGTAGGTGGCGTAGGCGTCCTCCGCTGTAAGTCCGTCTTGCGCGTAGCCGCCGACGCGCACCTGCGACAGCGGCGGGAACCGCTCGGGGTCTTTCACCACGCGAGCGATGTCGGCGTGTTTGGTGAGCACGTAGGCATCGGTGCCGGGTTTGAAGCCACCGCCGGGGATACGCAGCACAGGGGCGTCTTGGTGGAGGATTTCGTAGGCCTCGTACCAGTGCTCCTGGGCGCCCTCGCCGAAGAGGTCCACGTCGTCCAGCGCGACCGGACACTTCATGGGCGAGAGTTGGTGGTTGACGTGCTTCGGATACGACGCCATGCGCTTGCACTCCGCTAGTTCGGTTCGTCGGTCAGGTGTAGCAGAACTGGCGGTTGGGTGAACAGCCGAGAACTCGTGAAGCATCGCGCAGGAACCGAGGTCCTCTCCCGTCGCCGCTGCCGCCGCCTTTACCTCGATGCCGATCACCATCACGTCACCTCGTTCGATCACGCATCTCCGGTTCTAGAACAGTACGAATCTGCTATGTTTACCGCATGCGAGCGAGCGAAGTGCTGACGGCCGCCCGGCGACGCGCTGGGCTCACGCAGGCCGAGGTTGCCCATCGTGTCGGCACAACGCAGTCGGCCATCGCGCGATTGGAGCGGGGCGAGAACAGTCCTGCGTGGGACCGCGTCGACGAGATCGTTCAAGCTTGCGGCCTCACCCTCGACGTGTCGCTCGTCGAGCCCGATCCCGTGGAGTTGGCGACAATACGTGGCAGCATCGACCTCACCATCGACGAGCGTTGGCGGCGGGCCATTTCATCAGCGCGCTTTGTATTGGCCGGCCGGAACGCAATGGCAGCCAAGGAACGAACTGCGGCGAAACGACGATGACCGAGTTCCGGCCCGAGCAGATTCTTGCCGTGCTCGCCGAGCATGGCGTCGACTACGTCCTCATCGGCGGTCTCGCCGCGGCCATTCACGGATCGGACATGGTCACGACTGATCTCGACATCACGCCGGAACGATCGCGCGCAAACCTTTCTCGACTCACGGATGCGTTGCGCGCGCTCCATGCCGGTATCCGGTCCGACGCCGTGCCTGACAAACTGCCCTTCTCGCACGACGCCGTTTCACTATCCAAAGCCGACAGGTGGAACCTCACGACCGACTTCGGCGATCTCGACATTGCGTTCATTCCCGCCGGGACAAAGGGCTACCCCGATCTCCGCCGACGCGCCATCGTCATCACCATCATGGGCACCACAACGACGGTGGCATCATTGGCCGACATCATCCGATCTGAGGAAGCCGCCGACCGTCCGAAGGACCGCATGGCGGTGCCCGCCCTTCGTCGTTTGCAGGACGAGATCGATCGCCGACGCAGTCCTTAGCGCCACTAGCTGAACACTGCGTCGTGCAACTCCTCCCGGCATGCGTCGTCGTCGACCGGCTGCATCCCACATCGGCCGGTTCGACATCCCAGATGCCGGAAGAATGGGCCGCGATCCGTCGATTTTGGCCTATCTGGGATGCCGGGCAAGGTGATGTGGGATGCCGCAAGCCCCAGCCGATACGACTTTGAACAGCGCCAGGATGTCATCACGGGTGCGGCCGTGCCACGCCAGCAGTTGCCACGGGTCGGCGTCGAGACGGTCCGCGAAGACGTAGAGCACCGCCCCCTGGTGCTTGCACGGATCACCCCAATCCGGACAGGAGCACGTGGCCCGAAGGTCACGCCACGCCGACGGGAACAGCGACACGCCAGCCTCCGCGAACACCGCTTCGAGATCGGTGGGGATCTCCCCCGCCAACATCGTGGCCGCATATCCGGCTCGAGCCCGAAGCAGGTCGGCCAGCTTGAACCATTGCGTCTCCGTCGGCGGCGTGATGCGAATCGTGACCGCATACGGGACGCGACGCGAACCCTGAACCTGGGCAACGATCATCCCCGCCATCACGTCGAGGGTGAGCACCTGTCCTTTGCGCGCATAGGACTTGCCGCGCGTCATGCGTCCGCCTAGCCCGTAGGACTCCAGCACGTCAGTGAAGCGCTTCGACCACCACGACGATGCCATGGCGCCACGCGTCTTCGACGTGACAATGCCGCCTTCAACAGCGATCGGATTCGACGCTGGGAACCTCTGCCACCGGTCGTCCCATCCTCGATTGCGCGAGAAGGCCATCAGTCAGCCCCGATCATTTCCATGTCGCGTAGCGCAATCACGTCGCGCAGTTCGTCGGTGGACAGTTCAGTGATCCACTCCTCACCGGTCCCGACGACGGAGTTCGCCAACGCTCGTTTCGAGTTGATCATGGCGTCGATTCGTTCCTCGATCGTCCCGGCAGTCACGAGCTTGTGCACGAGCACGCTGCGCCGCTGGCCGATGCGATAGGCCCGGTCGGTGGCCTGATCCTCGACCGCCGGGTTCCACCATCGATCGAGATGGATAACATGCGACGCAGCAGTGAGGTTGAGACCGGTGCCGCCTGCCTTCAAGGACAGCAGGAAGATCGGCGGCCCATCGGGTTCACCGAAATGGGAGACCATTTCGTCACGCTTCGGGCGACGAGTCCCACCGTGGAGCCACAGCGGCTCTCGTCCGTAGCGACGGGTCAAATGCGGCAGCAGCAGCGTTCCCCACTCGGCGAATTGGGTAAAGCACGGCACCTTGTCGCCCGCCGCCATGATCTCGTCGAGCAACTCTTCAATCCGGTTGAGCTTGCCCGATCGCCCGGCCAACGCCGATCCATCCCGAGCGAAATGCGCCGGGTGATTGCACACCTGCTTGAGCCGAGCAATACCCGCCAAGACCAAACCCCGACGACCGATGCCGTCGGCTTCCTCGGCCTTCGCCAACGGATCGTCGACGATCGCTTTGTAGAGCGACGCCTGCTCACGGGTCATCGCACACTGCTCGGTCTGCTCGATCTTGTCGGGAAGATCGTCGATGATCGTCCGGTCCGATTTCAGTCGACGCAGCACGAACGGACCGGTGATCCGCCTGAGGAGGGCGAGGGCTTCTTGGTCGTGATTTATCTCGATCGGGGTGGCGAAGCGTCGAGTGAAGTCCGTACGTGTACCTAGTAGTCCCGGATTGAGCAGGTGCATCAGCGACCACAACTCGGCGAGACGATTCTCGACCGGTGTGCCGGTGAGCGCTACCCGCCGCGACGCGCCGAGACTGGCAATGGCACGGGACTGCGCAGTGGCGGAGTTCTTGACCTGTTGCGCTTCGTCGAGCACGAGCCGTCCCCAAGGAACCGCATGCAGCATCTCGGTGTCACGGGCGACGATCGCATACGTGGTGAGAATCACGTCGGCGGGCGCTCGTTCTATGAACGGCTGATCATCTGCGCGCAGACGATCAGGTCCATGATGCACCTTGACCACCAACGTCGGTGCGAAACGTTCAAGCTCGCGCAGCCAGTTGCCGAGCACCGACACCGGACACACCACCAGCGTGGGCGCGTCGACCGGATCGGCCAACAGCGTAGCGATGAGCTGCGCCGTTTTCCCGAGGCCCATATCGTCGGCGAGGCAGGCGCCGAGACCGAGTCGACCGAGGAAGGCCAGCCAGCCGACACCACGCGCCTGATAGGGACGCAGCACGCCCTCGAACCCGGGCGGGGATTCGATCGGGGCCACGCTGGCGTGGAGCGCGTCGTCGAGCACCTGACCGAGCCATCCCGACGCCACCA
>JAYSTV010000579.1:0-2181 GCA_043719425.1 Acidimicrobiia bacterium
CGCCGTCAAGTGGGCCATGCAGGCGGTCTCTCCTCCCGGGAGGTCGAGGTACTTGTGTTGGTCGCGCGTGGCATGACAAAGAAGCAGATCGCGAAGCAATTGACCATCTCGCCGAAGACCGTCAACGCTCACGTCGAGCACGTCTACACGAAGCTCGGTGTCACGAGCCGCGGTGCCGCGGCGTTGTTCGCGATGCGCCACGGATTGATCGCCGTGGGCGAAAGTATCGATGGGGCAGCGGGAGATCTCAGGAGATAGGGCGAAGACCCGATGCGGTCCCGGGCCGCGGTTTCGTAGAACGTCTGCCATGAACGATTCGTTCCTCCGGCCGCCTCAGGGCAAAACGGCGTACATGGCGAGCGTCGCGCCCGCTACGGCGAGATGGTCGGTCGGTGGGCTCCTTCTCGAAGCAATCGCGGAACGCGACTTCGTCAGGATGGTCGACTGCTTCGAGGCTGACGCAACGATGCGGGCGCTTCTGTCGTGCGGGTCGGCCGAATTTCGTGGTGCCGCCCAGATCGTCGACCGTTTCCGACAGTGGTTCGGTGATGCCGAGCAATTCGAGGTACTCGACGGAACCGTGGGCGACGTCGGTGATCGTCTTCACCTCGCATGGAGACTCCGCATGCGCCCGACGCCACGAATCGATGACCACTGGCAAATCATTGAGCAGCACTCGTACGCACGAGCAAATGAGCGCATTGCTGCCCTCGACCTGCTCTGTTCGGGTTTCGTCCCCGAGCGACGTGCTTGACCGATCCGAGCAAACAACGAATGGAAAGAAAACATGTCAACTACATCGAACAACCGCGCCGTCATCAGCCTCACGACGGGCCTCGAGGACGCTGAACGCGTCACCATCGCACTGCTCGTCGCCGTTGGTGCGGCCGAGAGCCTGCGACCAACCCTCATGTTCCTTACGAAGGAGGCAGTCCGCCTGGCACTCGCAGGTACCGCCGTAGGAACCGCCTGCGAAGGCTGTCCGAGCATCCCAGACCTCATGGCCCGCTATGCAGCAGCCGAGGGACGATTGCTCATCTGTCCGATCTGCTTCACCTCGAAGAAGCTCGACTCCGCTGGACTCGTGCCGAATGCCACACTCGGTGGCACCGTGCAACTGTGGGAATGGATTGGTGACGGCGCGACGACATTTAGCTACTGAGCCTCAGCCAACCGCGGGAAAGTTCAGTGACCGTTTGTGGAAGTGCCGTACGATGTCCGTGTTCCACGTGTCGCGCACGAGGACCCTGCTCGCGGCGCCCGTGGGTGCCACAACGTGCTCACCGGCCCTCAATGGCACGTACTTGAGCCAGTTCGGGGAGTCCGGTAGCCCAGCATCTGACAAATCAGCACGAAATGCCACCTTCAAAAATACGATCTTCATTCCCGCTCGACGCGCACCGCTGATCAACGCAGAGATTGTCGGAATCATTGTCCCGTATTTCCGAAATATCAACCCCGGCTTGTTCGAACATGCCCCCGATCGAACCGAAGTCGTTCTGCATGTCGACGACCACAACTGCAGTTCGACCCGGTGTTACTTGTACGGGAACCGGTCGTGCGGCAACGGACACACCATTGGCAACCTGAGCAGAATCCATCTACGAACTGTACCGGTTCTTGGCCAAACGGAGGGCTTCAGGCGCCACGGCATGCGACGGCATCGCCGCATCGACGGTCCCGTTTGAGTACCTGCTACTACATGGGCGACGTGAGGTCACCAAAGGTCCAGTAGTTCGTTGCCCGGGCTGTAAATGGTGCATCGCTCTCAATCTTCGAGGCACCTGAGTTTGGTTCTCAAGATCCAGACGGCGTCTTTTTTCAGTCGGTGCGGTAGAGCTCCGTTGAAAGGTACCGGAGACCGGAATCGCAGATGATGGTTGCTACGGTCGCATTTGGGCCGAGACGCTCCGCGACGCGTAGCGCGGCGACGACGTTGGCCCCTGAGGAGGTGCCAGCGAAGAGTCCTTCTTCTCGCGCGAGGCGTCTGGCCATGGCCATAGCCTCGTCAGCTGTTACTCGTTGGATCTCGTCGACCTGGTCGGGTTCCCAGAGCGGTGGTATGAAACCGATGCCGATTCCCTCTATCCGGTTCGACCCGGTGGGTCCTCCGGAGAGCACGGCTGATTCCGCAGGCTCAACTGCTGCGACGTGCAAACCGGGCTTGTGCGCCCGGATGGC
>JAYSTV010000580.1:0-2176 GCA_043719425.1 Acidimicrobiia bacterium
GCGGTGATGACCACGGTCGGCTCCGGGGCGACCGTGACGACCTCGGTGTTCGCCGTTTTTACGGTGCGGCGCGGCCGGGAGGTGGTCGTCTCGTTGGACAGAACGCCGACGCGGATCACGACAGTTGCCCCGGGCTCCGCCTCGGCCCCGGCGCTCGGGGTTTGCGACATGACTCGCTGGGCGTCTGCCGGATCGCTGACCGGCCTTGACGTGGCGTCGACCTTGAACCCCGAAGCGGTGAGCGTGGCGGTGGCCTCGGCCTGCGACGAGCCGATCACGCTCGGCACGGGCAGGCCCTTGCCAGCGGAGACAAAGATGACGACGGGAGCGCCACGATCGACCTTGGCGGCGGCCGCCGGTTCGGTGCGGATCACGGTGCCCTTGGGGACCGTCGGCGAGGCTTCTTGCTGTATTGCGACCCGGAACCCGATCTTCCTCAGGTCTATGTTCGCGTCTTCGGGCGACTTCCCGGCGACGTCAGGAATCTCGACGGTAAGGGTGGCCTTGGCGATGAAGACCGTGACCGTTTGACCGGGGGTGGCGTCGGCATCGCCCGCCGGGTCTTGGCGGACAACCGTTCCCGGGGCGGCGGTGTCATTTGGTTCTTCGGTGGTGACCATGGCAAAACCGGCGGCCAACAGTCGCGATCTCGCCACCTCAACGGTTTCGCCGACGACGGACGGGATAACCGGCTTGTCGACGCCGGTCGAGACGAACACCGTGACGGTGGAATTCTTGGCGACTTTTTCGCCCGCCTTGGGCTTGGTCGCAAAGGCAACATTGGCGGCGAACTTGTCGTTGGGCTGGAGCACTGCGGTCACCACGAGACCCGCCGACGCGACGAGACGGTTGGCCTCACCCGACTCCTGGCCGACCACGTCGGGAACAACGATCGTGGCGCTTGAGTCTTTGAGGACGCCGAGTTGGCGGGCGAGGAGGAACACGAGGCCCCCGAGAACCGCCAGCAGGATGGCCAGGACAGCCAGGTAGAGGCCATTTCGTTTGCGTTTCCCGTCGAGGCGGGCGATGTCTGAAGTGACCCGCACCTCGTCGTCGGGCAATGTGACCGTTCGCTTGCGGCCCACGCTGGCGGCGGGGGCGACCGCCGTGGCGTCGGCGTCGGGCTCGGAGCCGATGGCGGTGAGAGCGGCTTCGCGTCGATCAATGCTCGGGCGAATTGCGGCGGCACTGCCGAGCATGGCGGTGGCATCGTCACCGGCAACGGTCTCACCCGGTCGAGCGACAGCTCGTTGTTCGCGCAGGCGCACGAACGCGTCACGCTGATCGGTGACGGAAGCGAACCGTTCGTCCGGAACCTTGGCCATCGATTTGCCGATAATCGACTGCAGGCTCTTTGGGACCTTGGGGTTCTTTTTCACCGGCGCCGGCGGAATCGTGTCGAGGGCTCGCTGGCGGACCACACTGACCGTTTCGCCCGGGAACGGGGCCATCCCGGTCACCAGGTAGTACCCGAGCGCACCGACTTGGTAGATGTCGGTCCGGACGTCGCCCACGTCACCACGGAGCGTTTCGGGGGCCAGCCAGAGGGCCTGATCCCAACGAATCTCTGGCGGTGACCATTCAGGGGCAAAGGAATTGGCCAGGGCAACTTCGGCCAGGCGCACATCGCCGCGTCCCGACACCGTCACGAGATCGGGCGTGACGCCTCCGTGCACCACACCCTCGCGGTGGCAGTAGTCGAGCACCGACGTGAGACCAATCAACACGTGCAGGGTCCGCTCAACGGGCAGCGGACCGTTCGAGGCCACGAAGTCCGTCAGTGTCCGGTCCGTTGAATGTTCGGTGACCAAGAAATAGGTGGGACCCGGCCGACCGTCGATACCCTCGGGCTCGCGACCCCAATCGAGAACCCCAACGAGACCCGGATGGGTGAGGTTGGCCGCGGTTTGGGCTTGGAGTCGAAAGCGATCGACGAAGTCCTTGTCGGCGGCCAACTCGGGAAGCAGAGCCTTCACCGTGACGGGGCGATCGAGAAGCGTGTCGTGGGCGTCGTAGTCGTCGGTGAGAAGACCACGACCACGGCGCTGATCGAGCCGGTATCTGTTGTTGACGACGATATCTTGCAATGCCATGACGGCTCCAGACGCTACTTGGCAGGTGGTTGCGCGGCGGGTAGCCGAGCTTCAGCCGGCCTGGGCTCTGCTGAATCCGTGGT
>JAYSTV010000059.1:0-4337 GCA_043719425.1 Acidimicrobiia bacterium
TACGTGACGGAACCAATCGTGCCACCATGCAATTCGGCCGGAACCGCCGCTACGCCTCACCGTTGCAGAAGCTCGCTTTGATGTTGTTGCAACCTCGCTGTATCTACCCCGGCTGCGACACTTCAGCGCAACGATCCGATGCACATCACTTCGCGATGCGCTTGCCATTTCCGTAGTGCCTCGCACGAACGCTCGAATGTCTCGGCGTCCTCGCCAAGGTCGATGGTCCAGTCATCGAACCGAAACGACGATGCTGCCCTTGCGGTCGAGGCACGCGTGGTCATGCCGACCTCGGCGTGCGAGAACTCGAGCAGCTTCGCTTCGGCGGCGATGCGGCGCAACGTTTCATCCGACGGATGGCCCAGAACGATTGGCACGTCCTGACGCTACGCGTTGGTCCAGTCAACAAACGCGTGCTGTCGGTTTCGTCAGATCGCGCCCACGACCTGCTCGGTGGCTATGCGGACAGCGCGTGCTCGGTCCGTTGGGTCCGGGTAGTCGGCCATCAATGCGGCTGAGCGGAGTTCGAGGGAGATGGGCACGTTGGGAATCGCTTCGAGCAACTGCGCGAGCGGGAGGGCACCGGCGCCGGGGAGGAGCCGTCCGTGCAGTGCCTCGTAGAGCAGCGGTGGCATGTTCGGATTCGGTGATGCCGCAGTTTCCATTGGTGCGTCGCACAACTGGAGGTACGGCAATAGCGAGGGGTCGAGGCCTTCGAGGTCGCTCGGGAGGTGTCCGGCGCGCGAGAGGTGGAGCGCATCGATCAGGAGCCCCAGCCGGGGGTGGTCCGCCGCGGCCACGATGGCCGCCGCCTGCGGGAGCGTCCGCACCGCCATGATGGGAAGGAACTCGAGCACGAGGCGGATGTCGGTGCCGTCGAGTCTCTCGGCGAGTGCATGGAGGCGCGCGGCCACCCGGGCATCGTCAGGATCACGGCTCGCCACGAGGATGTTACGCGCGCCTACGACTTGGGCCGCACCGACGATTGCTTCACCATGGTCGGGCGTCGCACTGCCTTCGGGTGTGAGGATAATCGGTTCGATATCGAGCAGGATCATGCCGCGGGCATCGGCCCGGGCACGCACATCAGCAGCAACGGCGGGGGTCCAAGTGGCAGGGTCGAACCACACCCCGACCGATGGGAAACCGGCATCAGCAGCCACGTCCACAGCCACAGCGGGCCCAACGTCGAGAATGGTTCCGGCGGCGAGGGAGAGCGTACGCATCACGGGGAACGTTAACGCTGCACGGCCAACGCGCTCTCAAGCCGGATAGGCACCGTGAACGCGAAGTATGCGCAGGCTCTCGGCGAGGTCACGCGAGCGCGAGTAACCCCGCCTCGAAATGTCCTGAACTGCCTGTTCGGCGGTTGACCAATCGTCGTCCGAGGCGACGATTCGAAGGGCTCGGAGGTCATCGGCGTCGGTCGGGCGCTGACGGTCATCACGCGCCAGGAGCTTCATGGCGATGAGGTCCCCCACGGAGGCAACGGGAAGCGTCAAACCCGGAATAACCACGATGGTTGTGGCGCGAGCCACGATGTCCGCCTCGATTCCCGACGAGGCGAAAAGCAGGTCCGTAATCGCGGAGGTATCGGAGACCAGCCGCACGGTCGCCATCCGCTGGGTCGCGTCTTGCTCGACCACGGCGAGGACGCGGTACCCGAGTCGCTGCATCGCAAAGACAACCTCCTCGGCCTCACTGTCATCGTTCACGGCAACGGCGAGGTCGGCATCGCGCGTGAGCCTCGGCTCAGCTCGTGATGACACGGCCAGCCCGCCGACCAAGGCGAACGACGCCCCGATGCGGGCGACGTCGGTCGTCGCTTGCCGAAGCTCACGCTCGAAACTGCTCACCTCTTTCGCCCGGGCCTGGGCCACGACACCGAACGACCTTCGGCGTCACCGAAGGGGGCTCCAGGTCGCTCCATGCTCCAGAGGCGAACGACTTCGGCCACTTCCTCATCGGTGGCACCGGGTTCGTCTCGCCGGTGCCGCTCGGCTCGCATCTGTTTGGCGAACTCGAGGAGTTCAAGTGCCACGGCCACGCCGCCTTGCGGCTCGGAAGCATGCGACTCAGCCACGTTGAAATCCTACTTGGGCAGGTCCTTCCAGGTCACCGGGAGAGCCCAACACGTATTGAGCTCGCCAAGTCGAAGCGACCGACGCATCACCACGGCGTCGGGAGCGAGGCTGATACCTGGAAGCTCATCGAGGATCACGCGAGACACCATCACGGCGAGGTCACGGGTGAGTGCGTACGCCGACCTGGGGCGGTCCTCGGGCAGGGCGGGATGCTTCGACGGAGCGCCCGTGCCGAACGAGACACCACTAGCGAGACCGTCAGCACGGTAGGTGCCTCGAGGCTCTCGTTGGCACAGGTCCTTGCGGCTTGGGTCGAAGGCGTCGGGGTCGGCGAAGATGCGCGGGTCACGATTGGCCGCGGCCGCGCAACAGCGGAGCAACGCGCCCGCGGGAATCAACCGCCCGAAGCGTTCGACCTCATGTCGGGCGAACCGATCAGCCGACAGCACCGGCGGGCTGTGACGAATCGTTTCCGCCCACGCAAACTTCAACAGGCGCGGCTCGGCTCGAACGGCGTCGAGATGCTGCGGATGGGTGAGGAGCAAGCTCCACAGGTTGGCCAGCGAACCGTGCAGCGTCTCGTGATCCAGCTCCAGCAGCGTGGCCACCACATCCTCGGCCGTACCACCCAGCTCGCTGATCATCGCCAGGAGCTCCGACCGCTCTTCGCGAGGTGCGCCGAGTAACTGGGAAAGCGAGGACATTGCGGCAACCGCGCTTTCGCGGGCACGGGGTTCGGCCCCGGCCGACACTCCTCGGTGCATCGTGAGGTTGAGGCGGGCGAACAGTTCTTCGTCGGCATCGGGCAAACCGAGCGCGACGCGCAACAACCGGATCGGGAACGCCGCGCACACGTCAACGGCGAGATCACTGGTCGACGCCGCGACCATCTCGCCGACAAGTCCTCGGGCGATCTGCTCACCCTGCGAATCGGCAACTTCGGTCAATGCGGAACGCACAGCAAGGTCGGCACTGAAATCGGTCGTGCGGGAATCGTCGAGGCCGAGGCGCCAGCGGCGCGACCTCGTCTCGTAGTTCGCATCGTCGACGAACACCGAGGTCACGTCGTCGTAGCGGGTGATCCAAAACGCATTGCCGGGCCAGTCGCGGTAGCAGGGGTAGTTCTCCCGAAGGATTCCGACCAGCGAGAACGGATCGGTCAGGTACGTCGCCGAGGAAAGCTGGCGGGGCTTGATCAGCGGGGTGGTCTCATGCACCCGCATCCGCTGGTACACCTCGTACGAGCGAAAGCCAGTACGCATACCTTTCGGCGCGACGACCGACGGCTCGGCCTCAGGTTCGTAGGACCCGGCGCTCACGGACAGTCGATCACGAGTGTCGGGTCACGCGCAGCCACAACGAACGGATTGCTCCGAGCCCGATCGGCGCCAGCGACTCGCCGTCAAGATCTTTCGGCATGCGCTCAAGGTCAATCTCGACGGCGTAGCCGCGTCGAGCCAACGCCTTCGCCAGAGCCCGCGAGCCCACCACCGTCTCCTGTTGCGAGATCCATGCCCCCGGGCAGAGATGGGGGCCAACGCCGAACGCCATATGGCTCGCTCGACCGTCCTTGCGGTACCCACTGCGAAGGATCTTGCCGGTGTAGAGATCACTCCGGAACAGATCAAAGCGTTCCGGATCCGCGAAGACGCGCTCGTCGTGGTTGGCGGAGAAGTCGACCATCTGCATCAGCGACCCGGCCGGCACCTGGACACCGTGCATCTCCAAATCAAAGCTGTTGTGCCGCGGCTGGCCCCCGATCGACGACGAATGACGCAGCATCTCGTGAAAGGCCGCGTCCCACAACGAACCATCTTGCGAGACGGCGGCGTACTGGGCCGGATGAGTGAGCAGCAGATACCAGAGGTTCAAGATCGCCCCTCGGGTGGTCTCTCCCCCGCCGCCGACCACGAGTGCAATGTTCGACGTGATCTCCTCTGTCGACAGCAGATCACCGTCGACCCGGCTGGCACACAACTCCGAGATGATGTCGGGACCGATCTCGTTGCCGAGATCGTCGAGGAGCATCGTCGGTCGGGCTCGACGCTCCGCCACCAGGCTCTCGACAAAGTCCTCCAGGTCTTGACGCGCCTCGATGCCACGATGGGCACTCTCGGAGCCACCGAGTCCGTTCATCATCGACGAGTACCAGTAGAAGAACTGTGACCTGGCCTCGTCGGGAAAGCCGAGCACCTGGCACACAACACGGATCGGGAACTCGTTGGCGAACGCCGCGCCCAGCTCAACCGAGAA
>JAYSTV010000581.1:0-2174 GCA_043719425.1 Acidimicrobiia bacterium
TGTCGGGTGCCAAGGTGCCGTATCTGCGCCGCAACATCGGGTGCATCTTTCAGGACTTCAAGCTGCTGCCGAACAAGACCGTCGCGGAGAACGTGGCCTTTGCCCTCGAAGTGATCGGCCGGCCGCGATCGGTCATCAATCAACAGGTGCCCCAGATCCTCGAACTGGTCGGTCTCACGAAAAAGGCGGAGAACTTCCCCAGCGAATTGTCCGGCGGTGAACAGCAGCGCGTGTCCATTGCTCGGGCCTTCGTGAATCGTCCGCTGATCCTGCTGGCCGACGAACCGACGGGCAACCTTGATCCCAACACCAGTGTGGGCATCATGCGTCTGCTCGACCGGATCAATCGCACCGGCACCACCGTGGTGATGGCCACGCACGATCAGGGCATCGTCGACTCGATGCGTCGGCGCGTCGTTGAGTTGGATCGCGGATCCCTCGTTCGCGATCAAGCCCGCGGCGTCTACGGGACGTTGGAGTAGGCGCGCATGCGAATCGGGTACATCCTCCGCGAGGCCTTCAACAACCTTCGTCGCAACATTTTGATGACGGTGGCATCGTTGCTCACCGTGACTCTGTCGCTGGCTTTGGCCGGTGCGGCCCTGTTGTTTCGCTCCTCGGTGAGCAACGCCACCGTGCAGTTCCGCGGTGGCTTTGAAATCACGGTGTTCATGCAGCCGGAAGCGACCAAGGCGCAGGTCGATGCGGTTGGCCGTGAGCTCAAGTCGATGCCGGAACTCTCCAACTTCCGATTTGTGAGCAAAGACGAATCCTTCGCCGAGATCCAGCGGTTGTACCGGAACAGCCCGGAAATTCTCGATGCGTACACCGAGGCCAAATTTGCTCCAGAGCAGTGGCGGGTGAAACCCCGCGATGCCGCTGACATTGAGTCCATCGGCAAGCGCTTCAAGAAGCGAGCCGGAGTGTTCGAGGTTTCCTATGCACGCTCGATCAAAACAATTCTCACCGTCACCGGGTGGATTCAGAACGTGATCCTCATCGTGGCCGGAGCGTTGCTGGTCTCTGCGGTGGTGCTGATCCTCAACACGATCCGCATGGCGATCTTCTCCCGACGTCGTGAAGTCGCGGTCATGAAACTGGTCGGTGCCACCAACGGGTTTATCCGTTTGCCGTTCATGGTCGAGGGCATGTTGCAGGGTGCAATAGGCGCGCTTATATCTTTCGGAATTCTCGCCGCAGGAGCGTCTGCGTCGCAGTCAGCCATCCGGAACTCCACGGTCGGCTTGCTCAAACAGTTCTCGGTGACGAATAGCGAAGTGATCACCACCGGTGTGTTGCTCGTCGTGATCGGTACGGCCGTGGGAGCCATCGGTTCGGCATTGGCCGTGAGTCGTTTTCTCGACGTTTAGACCGCACCCCGAAACTCGGCCCGGCGCCACACGTCGTAAGCCACCAACGCCACCGAGTTGGCCAGGTTCAGGCTGCGATTGTTCGGCTGCATTGGAATTCGGAGTCGATGGTCGGAGTCGAACTCGCTGAGGGTCTCGTCGGACAGACCGACACTCTCGCAGCCGAAGACGAGCACGTCGTCGATAGTCACCGGCGCGTCGGCGTAGTTCCTAACGGCTCGGCCGGATAGTGCCCACTTGTCAACGGGCGGAAGCGCTCGGCAACATGACACCCAGTCGGGGTGGCGGACCATGTTCGTGAGGTCGTGGTAGTCAAGACCGGCCCGATGGAGGAGGCGATCTTCGAGGGAGAAACCAATCGGGTCGACCAAATGCAATCTGGCCCCGACATTGGCGCAGAGCCGAATGATGTTGCCGGTATTGCCGGCAATCTCGGGATGAACGAGAACGATATGCACGTGGTCGCCGCCCCAACGCGCGTAGGTCAGCTGGAGACGAGGATGCGGGCACTGGCGAAGGGGCCAATGCCGATCTGGGCGCCGGCGATCTCCACGGTGACGGTGCCGTCGGGAGAGATGGCCAACACGGTCCCACTCCGACCGGGTAACAGGTTCGATGCTTCGAGAAAGCTAAGCATGCCGTCGGAGAATTCGAGTTCTTCGGGAATACGGGTCACTGTGAACGCGTGACCTCGAGCGATCTCGACAAGGGGACGATGGTCGGGCGCGGCGTAGCCGGATCCGGGAATCGGATTGCCGTGCGGACACGTGAGGGGGTCGCCGAGGACCCGGACCATGGCCGCTT
>JAYSTV010000582.1:0-2173 GCA_043719425.1 Acidimicrobiia bacterium
ATGGTGATCGATTTCGCCCGCCACGTGCTCGAACTTCCCATGGCCAACTCCAGTGAGTTCGACCCCACGTCGCCCGATCGCGTGATTGATCTCATGGACGAACAGCGTGAGGTCGTGGAGAAGGGCGGCACCATGCGGCTCGGTACGTATCCCGCCACACTCGTGGCTGGGACAAAAGTTCAGCGTGCATACGGTCGCGAAGTGGTCTACGAGCGTCATCGTCACCGCTACGAGGTGAACCCCCGCTATCACCGTCGCCTCATGGAAGGTGGCCTCACGTTGTCAGGGATGTCGCCCGATGGTCGGCTGTGCGAGTTCATCGAGTTAGGTAACCATCCGTATTGGGTCGCCACCCAGGCCCATCCGGAGTTCCTGTCGCGCCCGCTTCGTCCGCACCCGTTGTTCCGCGAGCTGATCGGTGCTGCGGTGGTTCGGGCCGATGGACGCCAACCGCGTCTGATCGAACTTGAACATCTCGATCGCCCCGCTGCGGTGTCGTGAGCGTCGACGCAGGAACCGGAGAGTTTCGATTCCTCTCGTCGACCTTGCTCTATGAGGGGCCCATCTTCAGGCTGGTCGACGATGAGGTCGTGGCCCCGAACGGCACCTCGTTTCGGCGCCAGATCATTCGTCACCACGGCGCCGTTGCCGTGGTGCCGATGCACGACGACGGCTCGGTCACCGTCATCCGTCAGTACCGGGCATCCGTTGCGCAGCGGCTGATCGAAATCCCGGCCGGACTCCTGGACCGCCCGGGCGAGCCGCTCGAGGAGGCGGCACGTCGTGAACTTCGAGAAGAGGTCGGGCTCACCTGCGAACACCTTGACCATCTGTGCACATATCTTGCTGCGCCGGGCCTGACCGACGAGCGCGTAGCTATCTTCGTGGCCCGCGGTCTGACGGAGGTTGACGATGACCGCCACGGTCCGGAGGAAGACGATCTCTCCGTGGAGCGGCTGGCCATGTCCGACGTGCTTCGGCTCATCGAGCGAGGAGAGCTCCTCGACGGCAAGACGGCCTACGCGCTCGCCCTCCTGGTGGCCAAGGGTCACTGAACGATGACGTCGGCCGACGTTGCCCATCCCGACGTGGAAGCGTTCCTCACCACGCTGCTCCTCGAACGAGGTCGCTCTGCCAACACGTTGACCGCCTATCGACATGATCTGGCCCGCTACGTCTCATGGCTGGCGGAACGGGGCTCGTCGATCGAGTCGGCCGACGACGACCTGATCGTTCGTCATCTCGACGCGCTGCGTGCCAATGCGTTGGCCGCGTCTTCACAACGCCGGGCGGCGATGACGATTCGGTCGTTTCACCGATGGCGGACATCGGAGGGAATGGCCGAAGGAACCGTGGGTCGCGACCTGGCCATGCCCCGGGTCACCGATGCCGTGCCGAAAGCGCTGTCTGAGGAGCAGATCGGGCGGGTGCTCGGCGCGTGTATCGGCGTCGACGCCACGGGCTACCGAGATCGGGCCATGTTGGAAGTCCTGTACGGCACCGGAATGCGGATATCGGAGTTGGTCGGACTGCAGCTCTCGGCTGTCGATCTCGACGACGGGATGGCTCGGGTGTTTGGCAAGGGTTCGAAGGAACGTCTTGTTCCACTGGCCGGCTACGCCATGCGTGCGCTGGTTGAGTACCTCGGACCTTCGGGGCGGCCCCGACTGGAGCCGACGCGTTGGGCCCGTCGGGGCGACGGCGACGCGGTCTTTCTCAACGTGCGTGGGGGACGCCTGTCTCGGCAGGGTGCATGGTTGATTGTGAAGGGCTACGCCGACACCGTCGGGCTGGGCGACGTGGTTCATCCGCATGTATTTCGACATTCGTGCGCGACCCACATGATCGAGCACGGCGCTGATATCCGCACGGTGCAAGAACTGTTGGGACACGCATCGCTGTCGACCACGCAGCGCTATACCCGGGTGACGGCCGACCGCCTGCGGGCGGTGTTCGTGGCCGCCCACCCGCGTGCCACGATGGAACGCGAAACTAGGCGCGCCTAGCAGAACTGTCTATCGAAGACCGATGGCGGCAAAGGCTCGAGCGAGCGTTGCCGAAGCAATCGCCTGCGCCCGGTGCGCGCCGGTCGCCAAAATGCGGTCGACTTCAGCCGGGTCCGCACTGAGGGCAGCGAAACGCTCCTGGGTCGGACGCAGGTACTCGATGAGAG
>JAYSTV010000583.1:0-2171 GCA_043719425.1 Acidimicrobiia bacterium
CCCGGACCACGGCGATCTTTCCTCAGCGCGTCGCCGCGCAGATCGACGGCCAATCGCGCGCAGCTTGGGGCCCTTTGTTCACACATCGACCGAAAAGGCCGCTCTTTTTGCCGTTTTGCGTCGATCTGTGCGTGGGCGAGGGCGAGGTGCGCGGGATTGGCCGTCGATCTGTGTCGCTAGTGAGACGGTCGTTCGACGTTCGCCGCCGGCTCGTAACCTGAAGATCGTGCCTGCTCCGTTGCTTCGTCCCGGTCCACGGACGAAGCTGACCAAGAAGCGGGCGCCCACCCTCTCCGTCGAGAACGCGCTGTGGGCCGAGGGGCACGACGTGATTGTGGGGATGGACGAGGTCGGGCGGGGCGCGTGGGCTGGGCCGCTCACGATCGGCGCGGCCGTCCTGCCGCAGGGTCGGCGGGTGAATGGAGTGCGGGATTCAAAGATGTTGACCGAGCGCGAACGCGAGGCGCTGTTCGACAAAGTGTCGTCGTGGTGTCGCGGTTGGGCGGTCGGTCACGTGAGTCACGACGAGTGCGATGCCATCGGCATGTCGGCGGCCCAGACCCTGGCCGCCGTGCGCGCCCTCGACGGCTTGCGAGCTCAGGGCCTGGAACCCGATCGGGTGTTGATCGATGGGAACTGGGATTTTCTCGGTGACCACGTTCGCCCCGGCTCGACGATGCGCCTTATCAAAGGTGATGCCACGTGCCTATCGATCTCGGCCGCCAGCGTGCTCGCCAAGGTCACTCGCGACCGCATGATGCGCGCCGACGACGAATCCTTTCCCGGCTTTAACTTCGCCGAGAACAAGGGCTACCCGTGCCCCAAACACAAAACCGCGCTCCAGGCCTACGGGCCAACCTCGATCCATCGTCGATCGTGGGCGTTCATGGACAACTTGCCCTGGCCCCTCGAACGTCTGGTTCCGGCCAACCGAGCCGAGCCGGAGCCGCCCCCGTCGCTGTTCTGAGGATTGTCGAGCCAGCAGTATCTCCTGCAGTCATCGCCCAAGTCGAGGGTTTCTGTCGCCCAGTTTGGCGACAAACGTCCACGAAAATCGTGAAAACAGGCGATATGGGCGACCGAGGGCACCGAACTGGGTGACCAAGCCAGCGCCTTTCGGGCCCCTGAGCCGGTCTGGGGCCTCTAGCCTTGATCAACTTGTTCTGGCGTCCGACGGAAGACGTCATCCCCGAAAGGCTTCCCATGACCTTGCGTCACCACCGCTTCAGTGCGGCCCTCATGCTTTCCGTTGCCCTCCTCGCCACCGGCTGCAGCAGCAGCTCGAAGGACACCGCCGCCCCGGCCACAGAGGCGCCCGCCGCCACCGACACCACAGTTGCTCCGGGCGACACGACCGCCACCGCCGCCACCGAGACAACGGCCGCCCCGGCCGCCGGTGGCGAGATCAAGCTGGTCAAGGCCGGTCAGGTCACCGTTTGCTCGGACATTCCGTATGCCCCGTTCGAGTACTACGAGAATGGTGCCGACGGCGCGGTTATCGGCATCGATGCTGACCTGATTGGTGCAATCACCGCCGACAACGGGCTGAAGTCGGAGTTCATCAAGACCCCGTTCGACGGGATCTTCGCCGCCCTCGCCGCGGGATCGTGCGACATCGTCGCCAGCTCGGTGTCCATCACCGACGAGCGCAAGAAGGCCAACGATTTCACCGATCCCTACTTCACGATCCAGCAGTCGATCATGGCCCGGTCGGCTGACGCCGCCACGCTGACCGACACGCCGGCGCTCAAGGGCAAGAAGGTCGGGGCCCAGACGGCCACGACCGGGGCCGACTTCGCCAAGGCCGAAGGCACCAAGAACGGCTTCGAGGTCACCGAGTTCCAGGGCGCCGACGAGATGGCTACTGCCCTGAAAGCAGGCCAGATCGACGCCGTCATCCAGGACTCGCCGATCAACAGCTACGCCGCCACCAAGTCCAATGGTGAGCTCGTCGTGACCAAAGTGTTCGACGGCGCCGGCGAGGCCTACGGCTTCGTTGTGCCGAAGGCCAATCCGGCCCTCACAGCGGCGATGAATGCGTCGTTGACGGAGCTCAAGGACTCGGGCAAATACAAAGAGATCGTGACCAAGTACCTGGGCGCAGCCGCCGCCTGATTTCGCTCGCCGCATTGCGGCGCCGTGAATTGTTCCGTGCCCGGGCTCGCGCCCGG